>CAMJRT010000100.1 GCA_946408295.1 uncultured Bacteroidales bacterium | reverse complement strand
AGTCAAATTCAGATACTTTCAGCGATTTTGCCACGCCCGCCGTGACGCCAGGTTTGAGTTGGAAACGCAGCTTGACCATCTGGTGCTGCATTTTGAAAATCGGGTTCACATCAGTCCGGGCGGCCAGGTAACTGAAGCTGTAGCCCTCCGGAGCCTGAGCGCGGCTGGTCATCAGATCCTGCCAACCATCAATGTGCAATTCATACCGGATATCGTCAGCCGTCCGTTGGATACGCAAAGGTACGAGGTCATCCAGGAAACAAGCGGTGAAGTCGTACGTATGGTAATAGTCTTCATTGTTGGGATAATAATACTGGGCTGCGCTATCCCAATTTACCTGGCTGCCGGACAAGGTGCCCACCGCGCCGTTCAGCAACAAATCGGGGGCATCTCCCGTACCGCCCTCCCGGTCGTAGTGCACCCCTTCACGGGTATTCACCGCAAACACGCGTATGCTTTTTCCGTTCAACTGTGCCAGCCGGTCCACCGTTCCCGCACCCGAACGGACATCGACACCGGCACTCGGATTGCCCACAAACACATGGATCGGTTGGGGAATGCTCAAATCATAATGGGAATCTTCATAGCCCAAATAGGGATGGCAAGCCGGGAGCATCAACAAGATCCCCGACAACGCCAACGATATGAGGGTTCGCCTATTCATCTTCCGGCCGTATAGGTATATGATGTTCGTCTGCCTCCTCCGGCCATACTTCCAAAGCAGTCTCATCCTCCAAATCCGAAGAAGGACTGATGGACAGATAGGCGTAGGAAGACAGGTCCAAGGTTGCACTAGGGACTGCTATCCGGTAATCTCCGGCCGAGCCCAACTCGGACATGACGGGATGCTCTTTCAGCAGGCGATACAAGTTGATTTTCCGGCTTTTGACATTCTTGCCATTGATGCGGACGGCAACTTCGACCACGCCCCAGCCGCCCGTTTCCACTTCGCTGGCCGGCGAAAACAAGCCCAGCGTCAGCACTTTGCACGAATAATAATGTTGATGGCCATTCCGTCTGGTCAAGGAAAGGTCTTTCGTCAGTATCGTTCCAATATCACTCTTGTCGGAAGAAGAACTCACCGTTTCGCCTTGGTGCACGCTGCCATTGAGCAGATTCAGCCGGCGCGGGACACCGTTCAGCGACAGCGCGAGACCTTGCAAGTCACATTGGCTTGCATCATAATCGAGACGGATGATAATGGTTATTTCCTGAATCATCTTGCGCATCGCAAAATGAAAGGTGTTGACAGTCTCTCCACTCGCAAAAAGGCGATGGTCAGAAGCCAGCCAGACGGGACGGGCCTGCTGGACGACGGGGAAAGGAGCGCTTTGGCGCAGGTATTCCACACAAAGGACATGGGGGTCCGACGGGTCGTCCGGGGCATGGGCCGCCTCAGGTGGGAGGAGCAGGGAGACATCGGCCAGGCCAACCATAGCCGGGAGGCTGTAAAATTGGATAAAATTGTCAACGCGGTAAAAGGTGTCGAGTTGGCCGCCGAAAGCAATGGCATGGTAGTCTCCCGCAGGAATCGACCGGACGAGGGAGTCGAAGCCGGGGTGAAAAACATGGCAGGTGTCGTGGATCGTCTGTGTGGTGCGGGCCAGGGCGACGAACAAAGGGGAGACCGTATCGGCAGCCGTGGGCCGGACACCGGCGGGCAGGCCCCAGTCAATCTCATTGACATAGCGGGCCATCGGAGCGGGGCCTTCGCTGAAGTCCACGCGAATACAGGCCGAGAGGCCCAGAACCATTAATATGAACCCCATTCGTTTCATTCCAAATCCAACTCTTCGGGTATGGTAATCTGTTCGAGATTTTTCATCAGTTTCTCCAGCCGGACGGAGTCACGCACCGCCTGCTTCACGGCTGCTATGGAATCGCGGATGGCCTTCCTGCGCGCCTCCTCCCGGGCTATCCGCTCTTGCCGGACTTCCCGGTCGAACTGGCGCAGGTTCTTCATCTTCTCCGATTGCAGATAGCGATTCAACTTTATCTTCATCGAAGAAGAGATTTTATCATTCTCCTTGATATTTCTCTCGTCGGCTATGACTGCATCCATCAAGTATTTTTGATAATCCGCCTTGTATTTTGCTTCGTCTTGCTGATATTTCAGCGAGTCTTTAGACGTCGTCATGAAAATGGAGTTAAATTCCTGACGTGTCGAAGAGCGCATATCGTCGGATATTTTTTTCTTGGCCTGTGCATAATAATCGATGACCGGATCCGGCTCCAGGTATTTGTAACGGACGGATTTGTGCCGCCAGGAGAAAGTCGCACGGACCTCCGTCAACATGGGAATCACCATAAAAGGCGCATCCCTAACCTTATCCGCCGCCGTCACCGGCACATAACGATAGATATCATCTCCATTTTTGAACGCTTGGTTGGTCGTTGCCACCAGACCGGCAGACAAGCCCAGGTCCAAATCGACGGCGCCGGTCTTGTACTCATAGAGCGGGATTTCAAATCCGATGGTGACACCGGCTCCGACAGCCCAACCCTGCCGGCCATATTCCCCGAATTTCAAACAATAGTCGGTATAATCGGCATACGCTCCGATATACCAGGCCTGCCAAGGACGGGGATGCTTGCGCTTGGTCGAGGTGAGCGGGGCTTTCTCCCAGACGATGGAATCGCGTCCCAGCGTATCTTTCTCCACCCGGCTCTCCAACTGGGTGTGCCGATAGTAATGACGATATTCCGGACGGATATCCAACACATTGAACAGCAGATAGGGAGCGTAGTCGTGGTAGGTTCGGGGACGGAATTTGGCCCCCAGAAGCAAAACGTCCTGATTGTACGGCGAGGCGGACAAATCGAAGCCGATTTGCAGGTTGGGGATGGTGAGTACCCAGTCCACCGCATTGGTTTTCACCGTGAAACCATTGATGCCCGCATTATCGGTCTTCCCCGTCGGTGCCTTTTGCGCCGACGCTTCCAAGCAAGGAAAAAAGAGCAGCGCCAGCAGCACAAACTCCATCCTGAGCATTACCGAGACCGAATGACTCATAATACGAAAAACTGTCAAAAGTAGGGATAATTCCGGAAAAATGCAAAAAACATCTTTCCGTCCGACTTGATTATCAGGGTTTGACAATGTTCAGCGTCAAGCAATAACCGACGCCAGCGCATCCGCATCTATGCGTTGGAAGCCCTCGCCGGGCTGGAGGGAAGGATTGCGGGAAAGAATGCCCAGGGCGTCTTCATACACATTTTTCCCCAAGGTCAGGCTGGCCATCTGCCCGTTGGAGGGATAGGAGAAAATGAGTTGGTCGCCGTCCGAATGATGGAAATGCAAGGGAGCGTCCGCAAGGTCGGGGGTCGCCTGCAGGTCTGTGTCTGCGCCTTGGGCGGACCCGTCGCCTGGGCCCTGGTGCTTCGCATTCCCCTGAGCTTGCTGCGCCCATTCGCCGCGAATCACAAATTTGCAGATTTCGATGGCCACGTCATTCAGCCCGGCATTCAGAATCAATATCTTTTCTATCAGGCTGCCGAGGTCCGGACAAATCCGCAAGGTGTAGCCGCCCAGGGAACGGGCGTGCCGGGCAATGACCTCCATTTCCGCCGTATCGGCCTTGCCGCGGGGAAGCAGCCAGAGCATGCGCTTTCGGGCCGGGTCGTGGTACAGGCACTCATAACTGACCAAATTTTTGCAGCCGCATTCCGGACAGGTCCACATAAACAGGGAGCCATTCAGCACGCGGGCCTCCACATCGGCGTCTTCCGCCGTATTGATGCTCTTATAAATCGTGATTTCGTGCTCGTGGGCACAACGGGAGCAACGCGCGAGGGCCTGTTTGACAATAGACATAGGCGCTACACATTGAAAAGGAAATGCATGATGTCGCCGTCCTGCACCACATATTCCTTTCCTTCCACGCCCAATTTGCCGGCGGCGCGGCAGGCCGACTCCGATTTGAGCGTGATGAAATCCTCATACTTGATGACCTCCGCGCGGATGAAGCCTTTCTCGAAATCGCTATGGATGACGCCGGCGGCCTTGGGCGCCTTGTCTCCCACGCGGATGGTCCAGGCGCGGCATTCGTCCGCCCCGGCGGTGAAGAAAGTACGCAGGCCCAGCAAGGCGTATGCACTCTGAATCAGCCTTTCCACGCCCGATTTTTCCAGACCGATGTCTTCCAGAAACAGTTGCCTTTCCTCTTCGGAGTCCAGTTCGGCGATGTCCGATTCGACCTGCGCGGCAATCACCAGAATGCCAGCATCCTCTCCTTCCACGGCTTTGCGGACGGCTTCCACATAGGCATTGCCCGTCGCCGCGGAAGCCTCGTCCACATTGCAGACATACAGGACAGGCTTGTTGGTCAGCAGGAAAAGGTCGCGGGAGAGTTGTTCCTGTTCTTCGTTCTCGAGGGTCACGCTGCGGGCGTTTTTGCCCTGCGAGAGCGCTTCTTTGTAGCGCCCCAGCAATTCCACCAGTTTCTTGGCCGTCTTGTCCCCGCCCTGCGCCTGTTTGACCGACTTGGCGAGGCGGTTTTCGACGGTTTCCAAATCTTTGAGCTGCAACTCCATATCAATCACTTCCTTATCGCGGACCGGATCGACCGAGCCGTCCACGTGGACGATATTGTCGTCGTCAAAGCAGCGGAGCACGTGCAGGATGGCGTCCGTCTCCCGGATATTGGCCAGGAACTGGTTGCCCAGTCCTTCCCCTCTGCTCGCGCCCTTGACCAGGCCTGCGATGTCCACGATTTCCACCGTGGCGGGAATCACCCGCTGGGGGTTGCAGATATCCGCCAACACCTGCAGGCGGGCATCCGGCACGACGGTCGATCCCACATTCGGGTCAATGGTGCAAAAAGGGAAATTGGCGCTCTGGGCCTTCCCGGAACTGATACAATTGAACAAGGTGGATTTTCCCACATTGGGCAATCCCACGATTCCGCATTTCAAGGACATACTCTGTGTTTCTAATATTGGATACCGGGCCGGAACGAAATGCCGCCGGACACTTCTTTTCCCGGACCGCCTGCAAAGATACACATTTTTCCTTTCCCCCGTGCTAAAGGTCTTGATTTCGGCTCCCCTCTGTCGAAGGTCCCGTTCGGTGGGACTTTCAGCAACTGCAGGGATGTCAGCGCCCGCCGGCTCAAGCCTTAAATCCCGGCGAAGTAGCCGGCGAATAAAACATTGGTGATAAGATATCCGACAAGGGTGGAGACAATCACGCAGATTAGCCCCGGCATCATAAAACTGTGGTTGAGCAGGTATTTGCCGATGACCGTCGTGCGGGAGCGGTCGAAGTTGACCGTCGCGATATCCGAAGGGTAGTTGGGGATGAAGAAATAACCGTACACGCTCGGAAGCACGCCCAGCAGGACGGGACCTGCGATGCCCAGTTCATAGGCCAGCGGCAGCATCGCCACCACCACGGCGCCCTGCGAGTTGATCAGCACGGACACGAGGAAGA
>CAMJRT010000099.1 GCA_946408295.1 uncultured Bacteroidales bacterium | reverse complement strand
GGGTGACCCAGCCCTGGGTGTAGCGGGTATCGATGCGGGAATCGTCCACCTCGGCGATGATGGAGGCCGCCCCGGCGATGACTGCCGCCTTGCCCTGGGCGCCGCTCATGCCGCCCAGGCCGGAACTGATGAAGAGCCTGCCCGCCAGGTTGCCGAACTCACCGCCGAGATGGGGGCGCACCACGTCGTCGTGATTCCGGCACTGTGGCGTGACGACAAGACCGGAGAGGCCCTGGAAGACCGCACCCTCACGGCCGCCGACAAGGCGCTCGCCGACGATATCGCCGACATTATCCTGATTGGCCCCAAGGCGGACATTATGGCCAAGGCGGAAAGCCTGGGCTTGAAAAACATCGGCAAGGCGACCCTCATCGACCCCGCCACGAGCGAGAAGACCGAGGAGTACGCCCAATTGCTGTTCCAACTCCGCCAGAAGAAAGGGATGACCCTTGAGGTGGCCCGCCAGACCGTGCTCAATCCCCTGTATTTCGGCTGCCTGATTATCAAGAGCGGCGATGCCGACGGGCAAATCAGCGGCGCACTTTCCACGACGGCCGACACCCTGCGTCCGGCCTTGCAGATTATCAAATGCGAACCCGGCGTCAGTTGCGTCAGCGGTGCGATGCTGTTGGTAACCAAGGCTCAGCAGCTGGGCGAGGACGGCGTGCTGGTGGTCGGCGATGTAGCCGTCACGCCCGTACCCGACGCTTCCCAGTTGGCCCAGATTGCCGTCTGCACCGCCCACACCGCCAAGAGCATAGCGGGATTTGCCGAGCCCAAGGTGGCGATGCTCTCCTTCTCGACCAAAGGCTCCGCCAAACACGAGGTCGTGGACAAGGTCGTCGAAGCGACGGCGCTGGCCAAAGAACTCGACCCCACCCTCAAGATTGACGGCGAATTGCAGGCCGACGCGGCGCTGGTACCTTCCGTAGGCAAGAGCAAAGCCCCGGGCAGTGAGATTGCCGGCCGGGCCAATGTGCTCGTGTTCCCGAACCTCGAAGTGGGCAATATCGGCTATAAACTGGTCCAGCGTCTGGGCGAAGCCATCGCCATCGGCCCCATCCTCCAGGGTATCGCCCGCCCCGTCAACGACCTCAGCCGCGGCTGCAGCGTGGACGACATCTATATGATGGTCGCCATCACCGCCTGCCAGGCCATGGACGCAAAGTAGCGCAATCCCCGGCTAACATTGTCGTGCTCGTGAAACATCCGGTGCAGCGCACTGCGCTGGAGAGTCCTCTACGAGGGGGTACTGCCCCCGATGCCTGTTTGAAACGAGCATCGGGGGCGGTACCTTGTATTACAGGGAACTCTGTGAAGGGTACGCGCACCGGATGTAGCAAACAAAAATAATTTGGAAAGCCTGGAATCCGTAATGGCACCTACCAGATTGGCTGTGCGATTTCCTTCAACAAGTATTTCTACTTACTTCTTCGCGCTTATCTCATATACAATCACCGGATGCTTGTCCTTTGAGCAGAACATATTGGCCGGCTCGATGGAGAATGACTTTTGAGCCATTTTCTCCTTAACGATGATGCCGGATTGCGGGCCAAGATAAACCAGGTTCTTCCCGTTGATGGAAATCCAATAGGGAATGGAAGATGTGTTGGTCAACCAGAAGACGGTCTGCCCTCTCTCGTTTTGTTCACACACCGTCTCCAAGGTTACGGATGCCCGGAACAAGGCTGTAAGCAGTTCTTTGCTGCCGCAAAGAGTATTGCAGGCATAAGCAAGGGTTCGTCCTGCCTTCAATGCCTCACGCAAAGACGCCTCAGACTTGTCTTTCGCGAGAATCAGCGTCATCGGGCGGATATTGTCCCCTGCCGTGTATTCCATCGCCGTCGTTCCGTGAATGTCGCTGGAACCGGCCATAAAGAGATTCTTCTCAAGGGCCCTGTCGATGATTCCGGGATAGAATTCCGTTTCATTAAACACTTCTACGCCATCAATCAGCCCTTCTCCATAGACAATCTTGTCTGTTTCCGTATAATCGATACTGGTTTTCCGCCATCCCGGATGATTGTGCATCACCAGGGCGCCCTGATTTTTGGCATTTTTGATGGCTTGGACGGGGTCCGGATCATAAATCGTGTTATTATCGGATGTGAATAAGGCATTATAATGTCCCACCGTACATCCATCGCGCGTAATCTCGAGCCCCTTAATCACGACAATGCCGAAGTCCGGCGCAAATTTCATCGCTCGCTCATAAGGGTAGTTCAAATCAACCTGAATACCGTCTTTATCCGGCGCTTTATTGATAAGACGATGATTCTTGACACTTTTCCCGGAGCCCTCGATGTATTGCTTCATATATGCGCCCATTACTTCTTCCTGGGGCCGATATTCGAGATGATCCGTAATGGCAATGATATCCAATCCGTCCTGCCACGCCTCTTTTACCCTGTAATCCGGAAGGACGGTGCCATCGGAGAAAATACCGTGTGTATGCAAATCCGCTTTATAGATCTGGTAGCCCATTACTTGAGGGAGCACGATTTCCCTTCTATTGGGTTCCCTGCGGTTGATATTTCTCAAGATTTCCGGGTTTTTGTAATCCTGGTAATAAAACTGTGCGTGGGCTGCAGTGCCGGATACAATGGCCATCAGGAACAGTGTCAGAAATTTTTTCATCGCTCTGCGGGTTACTATGATTTCGACAAAGATAATAAATCCAATGGTTATTCCATAGATGTACACAAAAAAAGAGGCTCAAAAGCCTCTTTTTTTGTGGTGCCACCGGGAATCGAACCAGGGACACAAGGATTTTCAGTCCTTTGCTCTACCAACTGAGCTATGGCACCTTCCGTTTTGGGACTGCAAAGTTAGGAATTATTTTCAAACCTGCAAATTATTTTGCTCACAAGCGCAGATTTTATCATCATACAATTTTATATCATATAAATTTATATGAAATCATTTTATATGACGAAAACTTTACTATCTTTGCAGCATAGAATATGAATGCGCTATGGAAATTCCTTTCATTTACGGAAAAATCGTCGCCGACAACGATTTCACAGACAGAAAAGAAGAGACGAAACGGCTTATAGCCAATTTCTTGTCGAATACAAACACGGCTATCATTTCTCCCCGCCGCTGGGGAAAATCCTCGCTGGTCAACCGGGCCATTCGCCTGGTCTCAGAACAAGAAAAGTCCATTGTATTCGTCAAAATGAATGTTTTCAAATGCGAGACGGAACAAGATTTTTATGAATTGTTCGCCAAAAAGGTGATAGAAGACATCTCCCCTACTACGGACGCACTATTGAACAACGCCAAAGAATTCATAGCGCGACTGCTGCCCAAGATATCGCTTTCGGACCCCGGAACCCGCTATGAGATTGGCTTCGGCATCGACTTGCGTGCCAATCCCATCGGGGAAGACATTCTGGACTTGCCCCAACAGATTGCCACCCGCCGGCACAAGAAGGTCATCGTTTGTATCGACGAATTCCAGCAAATCGGCGAATTCGCCCGGACCCAGTCTTTCCAGAAAATTTTGCGGAGCCACTGGCAAGAGCAAAAAGATGTAGCGTATATCCTGTACGGCAGCAAGAAGCATATGATGATGCATATTTTCGGAGAATACGCCAGTCCGTTCTATAAATTTGGAGATATGATGTTCCTCCCGAAAATTTCCAACGCAGACTGGACAGAATATATCTGCCGGCGCTTTACAGAAAGCGGGAAAACCATTTCCTCAGAATGGGCTTCCTATCTTGCAGCCACGGTCGAGAACCACTCGTATTATGTGCAGCAACTGGCGCAATATGCCTGGCTCCGGACCGAGAAAATCTGCTCTCAAAAAGAGATTGACGACGCTTTCCTGTCTATGATTGACTCGATGAGCCTCCAATTCACCAACTTGATGGACACATTGACAGAGAAGCAGCGCAATTTTCTTTGCGCCATCAGCAACGGCGAAAAGAACCTCTCATCGGAACAGACGCTGATGCGATACAAACTGGGAACCAGCGGTAACATCCGCATTCTCAAAAACGCCCTGAAGAAGCGCGACCTCATCGAAACGACAGGCTCCACGGCAGAAATCCAAGACCCGATTTTCAAAGTCTGGGTTCAACTCATCTACGCGAATTTATAAGACACGATATTACCGCCGGGCTTTGTTTTCTTTCGCGGCGGCGATGAAGCGGACGAAGAGGGGCTGGGGTTTTTCGGGCGTGCTCTTGTACTCGGGATGGAACTGCACGCCGATGAAGAAGGGATGGCCCGGGAGTTCGACCACCTCCACCAGCCCCGTGTCGGGGTTGTGCCCCGAAGCCACCAGACCGGCCTTGGCGAAGTCCCCGGCATACTTGCCGTTGAACTCATAGCGGTGACGATGCCGCTCCGCGATGTCCTGCTTTCCGTAAATGGACGCGGCCAGCGAGCCTTTTTCCAAGCGGCAGGCATAGGCCCCCAGCCGCATCGTACCGCCCTTGACGCTCGTCCGCTTCTGGTCCTCCATCAAGTCGATGACCGGATGCGTCGTCGCCGGATTGAGTTCGGTGGAAGCCGCATCCGCGAAGCCCAGCACATGGCGGGCATACTCCACCACGCACATCTGCATACCCAGGCAGATACCCAGGAAAGGAATACCGTGCTCACGGGCGTAATGAATGGCGTGCACCTTGCCCTCCAAGCCCCGCTCACCGAAGCCCGGCGCCACCAGGACACCGTTCATCCCGGCCAGTTTCTCCGCCGCGTTCTCCGCCGTGATATCGTCGCTCAACAGACTGTGGACGCGCACCTTGCAGTTTTCTGCCGCCCCTGCGTGCACGAAGGCCTCCAGAATGGATTTGTACGCATCCTGCAAGGCCACATACTTGCCGACCAACGCCACATCCACCTCTCCTTTCGGATGCTGCAGACGGTCCAGAAAGCCCTGCCAGCGCGTCAGATCCGGCTGGTCAAAATTCTCAATCGCCAACTTGCGCACCACCAGTTCATCCAAATGCTCCCGATGCATATTCAACGGCACCTGGTAGATGCTCCACGCATCCAGGCTCTCGATGACGTGGCCCGGACGCACATTGCAGAACAACGCGATCTTGCGCCGCAACTCTTCCGACAAGGGATGCTCGCTGCGGCAGATAATGATATCGGGCTTCACCCCCGCCTGCTGGAGCATCTGCACCGAATGCTGCGTGGGCTTGGTCTTGATTTCCTTGGCCGCCGCCAGATAAGGCACCAACGTCAGGTGAATGCTCATGCAACTGTCCTCGGGCAATTCCCATTGCAACTGGCGCACCGCCTCGATGAAGGGCTGGGACTCCATATCGCCCACCGTGCCCCCGATTTCCGTCAGGACCACATCGTACTCCCCGCTCTGTCCGAGCAAGAGCATACGCCGCTTGATTTCATCGGTAATGTGCGGAATAATCTGCACCGTCTTGCCCAGATAGGCGCCCTCCCGCTCCCGGGTGATGACCGTATGGTAGATTTTCCCCGTCGTCACATTGTTCGCCTT
>CAMJRT010000098.1 GCA_946408295.1 uncultured Bacteroidales bacterium | reverse complement strand
GGCACTCTTCCAAAGAGGAGGTCGTGATGATATCCAATACCGGCAAGGCGATGGCTATGGCCCCGGGTAAATCCGTCATCACGGCCAAGGCAGGCAGCAAGACCGACTTCATCACCATTACCGTCATCGCCAACGCTGTTCGCGTGACAGGTATATCTTTGGGCAAAACAACTCTTGAATTGAAAGTGGACGATTCGGAGATGCTGACTGCCACGGTAACTCCTCCAGATGCGACCAACAAGAATGTCTCCTGGACGAGCAGCGACCCGGCGATCGCCACGGTGGAGAACGGACGGGTGACAGGTGTCAAGCCCGGCAGCGTGACCATCACGGCTAAAACAGAGGACGGCGGCATGACTGCAGAATGCACAGTAACGGTCAAGACCAACCTCGCCCCCTCTGTAACGGTAGGTGCGGAGCGTATTTCAGCCGTAAGCGTTGTGCTGAAAGGCGAAGCAAACCTGGACGCCCAGATGTCGTCGGATATGACGATGGGCATTATGTGGTCTGAAAACTCCGGTGTTCTTCCGTCCAACTCTACGAAGATTGAAGCAAAGAACATTGAAGCAAAAGAAGGCTCTACGACTTCCTATTGTTATTCGGTCAATCTGACCGGCCTCGACCCGGAGAAAACCTATTATTTCCGTAGCTATGTAACACAAAACAGCCAGGATACCTATGGTGAGACGATGTCTTTCACGACGAAGGAACTCTCTTCGATGCTTGAAACGGAGGACGCCTCCGACATCACCCCCACTAGCGCGAAGATGAACGCCAAGTTGGACTTGACGGATGTACAACAGACTATGTTGGAGTACGGCTTCTATTGGGGCACATCCGAAGAAAGCCAGACCACTTATGTGAAAGGAGGAGAGATTGCGGAGAATGCTTACTCAGCATCCTTGAGCGGCCTTTTGCATAGGACCCAATACTGGTATAAAGCTTACCTGAAAGTGGATAGTCAAGAGTTCTATGGGGAGGTAAAGACATTCACAACCGATGTCGTTCCTGTGACGGGCGTTTCGCTGGATAAAACCGCTTGCACCGTTCACACCATCGACAGTATATTCACGCTGAAACCAACCATTCTTCCTGCAGATGCGACCAACAAATCCGTCAGCTGGGAGTCCTCCAATCCTTCAGTGGCTACCGTAGATGCCAACGGCAAGGTGACAGCAAAAGGCAACGGCGCGACAATAATTACGGTCACAACCTACGACCAATCCAAGACAGCAACCTGCGAGATAACGGTCGCCCAATGGGTCACGGAAATCACGCTAGATTCGTCTTCCGTGACGCTCAACGAGGGGCAGACCGTCACATTGAAACCGACCATCTCCCCGAGCAACGCCAACAACAAGTCGGTCATTTGGGCGTCCGACGATACATCTGTGGCAACGATTGATCAAAGCGGGCAAGTGACTGCAGTGTCAAAAGGAACTGCCACCATCAAAGCGACGGCAAATGACGGTAGTGGCAAGTCTGCCTCCTGCTCCGTGACGGTCAACAGGTTGGTAACGTCCATCACAATGGCCAAGACCCAATACACCTTCCTTGCGATAGACGGCACGCTGACCTTGGCCCCCACCGTCCTTCCCACCGACGCGACCGACAAATCCGTCAGCTGGAAATCCTCCAACACCTCGGTGGCCACCGTCGATGCCAACGGCAAGGTGACCGCGAAGGGCAACGGCACGGCGACCATCACTGCCACCGCCAAGGATGGCAGCGGAAAGTCCGCCACCTGCACGATAACGGTCGCTCAACGGGTCACAGGCATCACGCTGGATAAGACTTTGCTGACGCTCAACGAAGGGCAGACGGCGACACTCTCGCCGACCGTATCCCCGAGCAACGCCAATGACAAGTCTCTCGCCTGGTCGTCCAGCAACACCTCCGTGGCCACGGTCGACCAAAACGGCAAGGTGACTGCCCTCTCCAAGGGCACGGCCACCATCAAGGCGACAGCAAACGACGGTAGCGGAATTTCCAGGAGTTGTTCTGTCGCGGTGATTCAAACATCTGGCGCCGTAGACCTAGGTTTGAGTGTCAAGTGGGCCGCCTGCAACCTGTGTGAGTCCGGTTTCGTCAGTTCTCCCGAGGATTACGGCGACTACTACGCCTGGGGCGAGACGCAGCCGTATTATACGGAGGGGCATAGTCAAGACAATCCTTGCAGCGGTTGGCGTTCCCGTACGAATCCCGTGATTACCGGCTACAACTGGTCTTCTTACAAGTGGTGCAATGGCTCGTACAGCACCCTCACTAAGTACAATACCAGCAGTAGTTACGGAAGCACGGTCGATAACAAGACGGTCCTCGAGGCAGACGACGATGTCGCACACGTGAAATTGGGCGGCAGCTGGCGTATGCCGACGTATGACGAGTGGGCGGAGTTGATGAGATACTGCAATAAGAACTGGACTACTTTGAACGGCATCAACGGCCGTTTGATGACCAGCACCAAGAACGGCGCCAGCATTTTCCTTCCCGCCGCTGGCTACCGGCAAGATACCAATCTCTACTATGTCGGTTCCTACGGCGGCTATTGGTCCTCTTCCCTCCATATGGCCGACTCGTACCGCGCGTATTATGTGGACGCTCGTTCAGGCTTTGTCAGCATTGACCGCTACAGCCGTTGCAGCGGGTACTCAGTCCGTCCCGTTTCAGAATGATAAAGGATGGATAGAGCACTCAAAAACTCCGCTCGGTCCGCTGTCAAAAAGAAGAATAATGTATGTTATTAAACGATATTTTTGTTAAACCCTTAAAATAAAAATTATTATGAAAACAAATCAAACAGAAAATGTTTCTGCAAAGAAAGAGGAAATTGTAGGAAATGAAACTTATGAGTTTATCGGTCGTTTGGCGTTGGCTTTGTTTAATCAGAAAATCAAAATTCGTTATAGTACACTTCAGAAAATTCTTGTCGATAATGGACTTGATTCTTATGGAAACGAACGAGGTATGGCACAGGCTATATCTGCTGCATATCGCTACTGGGATAGAGTAGAAAAAGAAAAATTCGCAATCTCGACCACTCCCGGAGCAATTGCCAGTACTTTTGTTAATAAAGACGGTTATCCGTCGTGGTTGGATTAAGAAAACGTCGCAATGCGGCAAACGCTCGTACGATCTGAAAATTTGCATAAATCTGAAATCAAATGACACGGAAAGAACTTGAAAAACTCGTAATGACGCTGCAATCCGTTGATCCTGATGACTGTATTTTCATCGCTCGACGTCGGATATCCTATGAAGAGGCAGATAGTATGGCTTCGTATCTTGAAGAAAATATTACAGATTATGTGAACAACGCATCATATCCAGATGAAGAAAGTGTGATAGAAGATGTAATGGATATCGTGAGTGACGCAAATGACGACTCTTGGATGTATGGTGATGAGGAAAACGAAGAGAGGAATGAGTTCCTATAGTGCAACTCTGCGTGCGTAGGTGTTGAGGGAGCGAGGGATGGCGTAATGAGGGTGAAGAAGGCGTGTCGCCCGCGACATCGTGAACCGACGCAAGAGCGAGAGAAGAGGGAACTTGTTTCCTTTTCCGAGCGAGAAGGAGGAAAAGGCGAAGCCTTAACCACGGGGCCCACAAGCGAAGCGAAGTGAAGTGGGAGGGATAGTCCCGAAGGGGCGTACCTTCTGAACCCCATCACCCTCCCGAGCGTGAAGGCTTTAGCGCGCAGAATTGTGCCGATTGTGGAAAGTCTTTGCTTCGTCAAATGATTTGTAACGGGATACTCGTTCTGAGGTGTGTGTAGAGCAGGTGCTTTGCACACACCTGCTTTGCAAAGGGGATGTGCGCAGTCAGGAGGCTTTCTACGCGCCTGGATCGGCACACCATTTTACACATCGTTTGACGAGCAGGGGAGGGTTGCAATGTGCTGCACACGAGCAGTAGGAAGTTATCTCCTGTCCGGGCTGCGCCGGTCAACAACCCTTGCGGGCCCGTGCTCGCCCGTCCAAGGATAACTTCCATAGGGGTGTCCAGGCTAATCAGCGTTCTATGGCCTTCTATGGCACATTGCCCTGGATTGGGGGGGGCAGTGTGTCTGTTTGTACAAGAGGCGATTTGCACATCACAATAAATATTTGTACCTTCGCATCGTATGTCCCTCAGGGACATACAGACATATTGCGAAAGTGTTTCGCGTTGCCTTAAGTTGAAATCTATATTCCAATGAAACACCATCAATTCTCATTCGTGCAAGCCTGCATCGTTGCCGCGGGCGTGCTTTTCCTTTCCAGTTGCAACGGCGACAAAGATGAACCGCTCTCACCGGCTGATCCTTCCGGTTCTCCTTCGGCATCCGTGACCGCCAACTGCTACATCGTTCCCAAGCCCGGAATGTATTCTTTCCCGACCGTCAAGGGCAATTCCTCGACTTCAGTAGGCAATGTGTCCCGGGCCGAAGTGCTTTGGGAGTCCTTCGGGACTTCCACGTCTCCTTCGAAAGGGAATATCGTTAAAAGCGTTTCTTACGCGGCAGGCAGCGGTTCTTCCGCCGGCACCATCACCTACTCCACGCCTTCTACCTTGAAGAATGGCAACGCCGTCATCGCCGCCAAGGACGCGTCCGGGAATATCCTCTGGTCGTGGCACATCTGGGTATGCAAGGACTATGACCCCGCAGCCACAGCACAGGAATATTCCAACAACGCAGGCACGATGATGGACCGCAACCTCGGCGCCACCTCGGCAGAACCTGGCAATGTCGGTGCCCTCGGTCTGCTGTATCAGTGGGGCCGGAAAGACCCGTTCCTGGGCAGTAGCAGTATTTCGTCCAGCACCCAGGCGAAATCCACGCTCTCGTCCTGGCCTTCTCCCGAGAGTTCTACCAGCAGCACCGGCACGATTGATTACGCCGTGAAGAACCCTACCACTTTCATCACGGGAGTAAGCGGTACAAACTACGACTGGATGTATTCCTCCAGAGACGACAAGTTGTGGCAGTCCGCCAAGACGATTTACGACCCCTGTCCTCCGGGCTGGAAAGTCCCGACCGGCGGCAGTGACGGCGTATGGTCCAAAGCCGCAAATACCAGCAGTTCCTTCTCTTATACTTGGAACTCCACGGATAAAGGAATGAACTTCAGCAACAAGTTTGGCAGCGCCTCCAGGATTTGGTATCCTGCTGCGGGTTATCTGGGCAGCGGCGGTGGCGGCCTCGACTCTGTCGGCTACTACGGCACCTCGTGGTCTTGTGCGCCCTATGGCGGCTACGCGTACAGCCTCTACCTCTACTACGATGGCGATGTCTCCCCGTCGGGCTACAGCGGCCGCGCGATCGGCCACTCTGTCCGTTGCCTCCAAGAATAATGACAATGCGTAGTAAGCGAGAGAGCGTAGGCGTTGAGTGCGCTCGGGCCGAGAAAGCTCTCCGGAAAGGAAGCGCGAACGGACTTCTCTCATGGAGTGAGCGCCCTTTCGGGGGCGAAAGGCCCGAGCACGAAAACTACAGCATCTTGACCAGTTCCTTCATCCCTTCGGTCGCGGGCGCCTGGA
>CAMJRT010000097.1 GCA_946408295.1 uncultured Bacteroidales bacterium | reverse complement strand
AGCGGCGCGGGAACGGGCTCTGCTGTCTTCGTGGGTAAAATACCGGCGGGAAAGGAGTTGGATTTGGATGAGGCGGCCATCTTTCCCTATGATTTTGCCGGCGACCCCGGTCAAATAGTGATTCCCGAGTTCCGGCCTTGGGTGGAGAACGGTCCGGTGCCTGTTGTGATGGCCGCCAGTTTGTCGGAGACGGAAAACGACGGGGTTATCCATATTACGATGTCTTCTTTCCGGCATGTGATGGCTGTTCTCGAATTTACGCTGCAGGATATCCCGGCCTATGCCTGCGCCCTCAAACTCTGGTCCAAGTCCGGAGCCCAGCTCAACGGGACCTATGTCCTCAACGAAAACCTCGACGGCGTCACCTGGCCGGATCCTTCCGAACGGACCAATACCCAGCAGACAGTTTGGTTTCCCTACAAGACGGCCTATGGCTCCGATGAGACCGTCACGATCCGCTTCGCCCTTCCGGCCTATGCCTATACCGATCTGGCCATCCGCATCCTGGACGGGGATGAAAGCGTGATTGAGAACACGGGGCGGACCGTTCCGGCCGCCTGGTCGCAGCGTGCGGCGGGAGATTACGTGGCCATGCCCCTGATCAATGTCCGTGAGACGGTCGGAACGGCCCGGGATAAATTCGTCAAGGTAAACGGCGTCAAATGGGCCAGGGGCAATCTCTGCTTCAACCAGACGGATGAAGTCACAACCACGGGTTTCCAGGAGTATTGGAGCCTGTATGACGAGCAGTGGAAGTACAACAACTATGACGCGGCCACATACAACGACGGCACGTCTTACGACGGCACTGCGAAAGACACCCGCTATACCAATACCAGCAACCTTTTCGACCATTTCAACTGGGGCGGTCTGGGCCGTCATGCCCGTTTCAACTCGGCCGGAAACTACCTCACTCCAGCGACGGCGGAATTTTCCATCTCCGGCAAGGTCTTCACCAATTCGACCGACTTCGTGGAGGCTGAAGGAGACGACCGTTTCGCCAATGCCGGATGGAACGTGAATATGGATATCCGGGGCGATGTGGCCTTCTGGGCCAGCAAGGGGCTCTGGAGACTCCCGAGCAAGGCGGAGATTGCCACGCTCTATGTTAACGCAGGCAACCTTTCCACCAAGAAAGTCGTGACCCGGATGGGGCACGTGGTGAAAAACGGCTACAAAGTATGGGGCGTCCTGTATGTGTCGGCTCCCCGATGGATTTCCCCTTCCCTCGATACGTCCGATTCCGAATTCTCCGAAGCCGATCTGGAGAGCGGTCTGTTCCTGCCCAAATGCGGCCGGCGGGCCAACGTCTCTTATGTCGTCATCCAGCAGCGTGTCCAGGGTACGTATTGGTGCGGGAATTTCGGCGGTATCGGCGATTATCCCAACAACCCGCGTATCCTGCACATCAACGGAAACGAAATCTTGTACGGTTATACGCTTGGAACGGCCTATACCAGCAATGCCGGTTATGCCATCCGTCCCGTTCTGGTCGAATAAACGCTGTGAAGATGCTTGACAAAAATGTTGTTTGTTCTGCGGTGAAGACCGGATGGTTTTCGCTGTGTTGCCTGTTGGTTTTTGCCTTCAGTCTTGCGGCCGGTCCGATGAAGACCGAAGAAAACTCAGGCGTCGTAACGGAGAAGGAGTTGAATGCGGATTTCGTGGTCTGCGGCGGTGGACTTTCCGGCGTATGCGCGGCGGTTTCTGCCGCCCGGCACGGAGCCCGGGTCATTTTGGTGCAGGACCGTCCGGTGCTTGGCGGTAATGCGTCCAGCGAGATGCGTATGGGCATCGTAGGCGTTCACAAGGACGATATGGTGGAGACGGGCATTCTGGAGGAATTGCAGCTCAAGAACTTCTATTACAATCCTCTACTTCGTTATACCCTGTGGGATGACGTCATCTATTCCACAGTGGTTTCAGAACCGAATATCACCCTTTTGCTCAACACCTCCGTTGAGGGGGTTGAAATGGCTGCAGATGGGACGATTGCGGCCGTGAAAGCTTGGAATAGCAACGCCTATACCCGTTATCGTTTGTCCGGAAGGATTTTTGCCGATTGTACGGGGGATGGCATCCTTCGATTGAGCGGAGCGAAGTTCCGTCGAGGACGGGAGTTTCCGGAGGAATTTGGAGAGTCTTATATGCAAAACGGAGGGGATGACCGGACGATGGGCAATTCCATCCTGCTCCAGCTGCGCAAGACCGACGAGGATCATCCCTTCAAAGCACCTGACTGGGCTTATCATTTTACCGATGCGGATTTTGAGTATCCCACGCCCCAATCTACGGTGAAGGGGGTCCGTTTCAACTACAAGCGCCTTTATCCCAAGGACAACAATTTCTGGTGGATAGAGTTTGGCGGTAACTTTGATACGGTGGCGGATGCGGGAGATATCCAATATGAACTCAAGCGTATTGCCTACGGCGTTTGGGAATATATGAAAAATCATCCCGATGGCCGTTGTAAGGGCTATGACCTGGATTGGATGGGTTCCCTTCCCGGCAAGCGCGAGTCAACCCGCTTCATCGGTCCTCATATTCTCACTCAGCAGGATGTGCTTTCCGGTGGGCATTTCGAAGATGTCGTGGCTTACGGAGGCTGGACGCTTGACGACCACGACCCCGATGCCTTCCACAAGAAAGGGCGTATCAGCGTGGAGTATTCGACGCCTGACTATTTTGGCATTCCTTTCGACTGTCTATATTCGGTCAATGTCCCCAATTTGATGTTCGCCGGTAGAGATGTCTCCTGTACGCACATGGGCTTGTCTGCTATTCGCGTGATGTCAACCTGCGCCCTGATGGGCCAGGCTGTCGGGACGGCCGCTGCACTTGCGTTGAAGGAAGATATGACCCCGGCTCGTTTGCGCCAGGAGCGCATCGCGGAACTTCAGGCCACGTTGGAGGATGATGACTGTATGCTGCCCTACCGTTGGCGTCAGGTATCGGATCTTACCCGTAGCGCGAAGAATGTGCCGGCAGAATTGCTCAATGGCATAGACCGCAAGTGGGAAGGGGAAGACAATGGCGTATGGATGGCTCCGGATGAGGAACTTCGCTACGATTGGGAAAAACCGGTTGTGCTGTCGGGTGCCCGTCTTGTTTTTGATTCGCAGTTGAAGGTCCGCAGCAAACGTATGCGCAAACTGGAGGCGACCACTGAGCGGGTGAGCATGCCTTCCGTGATGGTTCGAGGATTCCGTGTGGAGGTGCTGGAGGGCAAGCAATGGAAAACAGTCTATGAAGATGCTGAGAACTTCCTTCGCTTGCGTAAAATCTCTTTCCCTCCGGTAAAGGCCAAGGCGCTCCGCATCGTGGTTACCTCGACTTGGGGTGCTGATAAGGCTCATATCTTTGCTTTCGATGCGCTTTGAGCCATCGGCTCTTACTGTTTAGATAGGTGACGATGCAGACCAAACATTCTTTTAAATATTGGCAGTGGCGGGTCATCATCTGTTCGATGATTGGCTACTCTATGTTCTATTTCGTTCGCAAGAACTTTTCCTTTGCGATGCCGGCGCTCTCGGCCGAGTATGGTATTACCAACACGGACTTTGGTATTATTTTGACCCTCGTGGGCATCATCTACGGCGTGTCCAAGTTGCTGAATGGCGTGATTGCCGACCGTTTCAACGCACGCTGGCATCTGATTATCGGCTTGAGCGCATGTGTGGCGCTCAACTTCATCTTCGGCTGGAGCGACAGGATTTCCACGCTGATTACCGGGCAGACGGGAGGACCTGATTTTGTCGGAACGATGGTCGTCATCATGGGCGTCCTGCTGGTACTCAACAATATTTTCCAAGGCTGCGGATTTCCGCCTTGCAATCGCTTGATCAATCACTGGGTGCCGCCGAAAGAATTGGCGACCAAGATGTCCATCTGGAATACCTCCCACTCCATCGGAGCTGGGATCCTGGCAGTGCTTTGTGGGTATTTGATCGGCCAGACGGGTGACTGGCGCAGCTGCTTCTGGGTGCCGGGATTCATCGCGCTGGTGGGTGTTCTGTTCATTTTTATCACGCTACGGGATACGCCCACATCTGTAGGACTGCCCGAATTGGCTGATACCAAGACGGAGTTGGATGACAATGATTCTCCGGAGGCCTTCAAAGCATTCCTGCGTAAGCATGTGTTTTTCAACCCCATCATCTGGATTCTGGCGGTGACCGACTTGTTTGTCTATGTCGTGCGTTTCGCCGTGCTGGACTGGGGCCCGACCTTCCTTGGAAAATTGTCTGTTCCTCTGTCTCCGGAGTTGGCGGGTTGGACCATCGGTATCTTCGAGGTTGCCGGTTGTGCGGGAATGTTGTGCGCAGGTTGGATTTCCGACAAGTTGTTTGCCGGTAAGGCCCATCGGGTCTGTGCGATAGAGATGGGACTGGTCGCGACTTGTCTGGCGGTGCTGTATTTCCTGCCGTCGGATGCATCTCCGGTGCTGGTGCTGGCGCTGCTGGCCGTTTCCGGTTTCTTCCTCTACGGTCCCCAGGCGTTGCTGGGCGTGACGGCCTCCAAGATTGCCACGAAGAAAGCGGCTTCTACGGCCGTGGGCATCATTGGGCTGATGAGCTACGGCAGCGTGATTATCACCGGTGCAGGCCTGGGCTGGTTCTCCGACCATTTCGGCTGGGATTACCTCTTCATCCTGATGGCTGGATTTGCCGTTGTCGGCGGTCTGCTGGTCGCCACCCTGTGGAATATCAAGGACGACGGCTATATTCACGAGTTATAGTTGAAGTCTGTAATCCTTGCTCGTTTGGCAAAAATTCGCACATTGCGTGCAACATTTCACGCAGCCCTTGCATCTATGTAGGTGTAAAAAGGGAAATGAAATGAAAAAATTGGGTTTCATCTTATCAGCGTTGAAGTTGTTTATGCTGTTTTAAGGAGCATTGACTGACAAAGTGTCAGTATTGTCCGCTTGGAATAACATTTGATTTACGCCTGTCGGAGCGATATGTGTTCCGACAGGTTTTTTTGTGCCTGCCAAAGGATGCCGGCAGGTGCGCCAAGTGATGAAAACAAATAAAATCAAACTGATATGAAAAGCAACAAAGGTACAATTGGAGTAACGACCGAAAACATTTTCCCGGTCATCAAGAAATTCCTCTACTCGGATCACGAGATTTTCCTGCGCGAGTTGGTCGCCAACGCCGTGGATGCGGAGCAAAAGATGAAGGCCCTGGCGGACGCGGGGGACTTCAAACTTCCGCTCGACGAACTGAAAGTGCGCATCGAACTGGATGAAAAGGCCAAAACCCTCAAAGTGATTGACAACGGTATCGGTATGACCGAAGAAGAACTTGACCGCTACATCAATCAGATTGCCTTCTCCAGCGCAGGCGAATTCCTCGAAAAATACAAGGACCAGATCGGCAGCATCATCGGCCATTTCGGCCTGGGCTTCTATTCCGCCTTTATGGTCGCGAAGAAAGTAACCATTGACACCCTTTCCTGGCAGGATGGCGCGAAGGCCGTCCGTTGGAGTTGCGACGGTTCTCCCGAGTATGAGATGGGTGAAAGTG
>CAMJRT010000096.1 GCA_946408295.1 uncultured Bacteroidales bacterium | reverse complement strand
TAGATGAGGGAAGTGGTCGTGGTCTTTCCGTTGGAGCCGGTGATGCAAATCTTGCGGGCGCTGTCGTAGCGGCCGGCGAATTCGATTTCCGAAATGATGGGAATCCCTTTTTCCTGCGCTTTGACCACCAGCGGAGCCGTGAGGGGAATACCCGGGCTCTTGATGATTTCATCCGCATTCAGGATTTTCTCCTCGCTGTGCCGGCCGCTCTCGTAGGGAATAGCCCATTTATGCAGCGTAGAGACATACTTGTCCTCGATTTCCCCCCTGTCTGAAAGGAAGACTTCAAAGCCTTTGACTTTTGCCAACACGGCGGAACCGACTCCCGATTCACCGCCTCCCAAAATTACGATTCGAGCCATTATCTTATCTTTAACAAAGCGAAGGTAGCCACCGCAAGGAGGATGCCCACAATCCAGAAGCGCACGACGATTTTATTCTCCGGCAGGGCCCGCTCCGGCTTCCGGATGAGAGCGGGGATGCCTTCTTTCTGAAAATGATGATGCAGGGGAGTCATACGGAAAACCCGCTCTCCCTCGCCGGATTTCTTTTTGGTCCGGCGGAAATGTCTCCGTTGGATAATCACGGACAGGGCCTCTACGAAGAAGATGCCGCAGAGGATGGGGAGCAGCAGTTCCTTGCGGATGAGGATGGCGCTCACGCCGATAATGCCGCCCAGGGCCAGGCTGCCGGTGTCACCCATAAACACTTGGGCCGGATAACTGTTATACCACAGGAAACCGATGAGCGCCCCCACGAGAGCGGCCATAAAAACGAAGATTTCACCGGTGCCCGGAATATACATAATGTTGAGGTATTCCGCATTGTTGATGTTGCCCGATAGCCAGGCGAAGATGCCGATGACCACCCCTACGATGGCGCTCGTGCCGGTGGCCAGCCCGTCCAGCCCGTCGGTGAGGTTGACGCTGTTGGAGCAGGCGGTGGTGATGAATACAATCATCACGACGAAAATGCCCCAGGTGCAATATACGCCCAATTGGCCGCGGAAAGGCGAGAGCCAGGAATAATCGAATTCGTGTCCTTTGATGAAGGGGAGGGTGGTGATGAGTTTGGTGGTATCCACCTTGTCGCTCAGGCAGACGGTCAGGGCGATGATAAAGCCCAGTACAATCTGGCCGATGAGTTTCTTTTTCTCGCTCAGTCCGTCCTTGTCGTGCTTGAAAACTTTGATGTAATCATCGGCGAAGCCCAGGCCGCCCAGCCAGACCGTGGTCAGCAGCAGCAGTTGGATGTAGAGGTTCGTAAGGTCGCAAAAAAGCAGAACGCCGCAGAGCAGGGCGATGAGAATGATGATGCCGCCCATCGTCGGGGTGCCGGTCTTGTTCATCTGGCCTTCCAGACCCAGGTCGCGGATGGTCTCGCCATATTTTTTCTTCTGCAGCCATGCAATGATATGTTTGCCTTGCCACAGGGCTATAATCAGCGAAAGGGTGCTGGCCAGAATCGCCCGGAACGACAGGTAGTTAAACAGTCCGTGTCCCGGGAAATCCAAGTCCTTCAGTGCTTCAAACAGATGGTAAATCATAGTCTATTCGTTCATTTCAGCAAATACTTTTTCCACGATTTCCCGTTCGTCAAAATGGCGCTTTTCCGTGCCGATGATCTGATAGGTCTCGTGTCCCTTTCCGGCCAGCAGTACGGTCGCTCCCGGTTCGGCCGTCATCAGGGCGGCCCGTATCGCTTCTTCCCGGTCTTCGATGCAGAGGGCTTTCCTGCGGCCTTCGGCATTGAGTCCGGTCTTGATTTCCGCGATGATGTCCACGGTCTTTTCCGTGCGGCTGTTGTCGGAGGTGATGACGAGCCGGTCGGCCATTTTCTGGGCGATGGCCGCCATTTCGGGACGTTTGGTCCGGTCGCGGTCGCCGCCGCATCCGAACAGGCAGACGAGCTGGCGCTTGGGAGCAACTTCCCGCAACGTCTTCAACACATTCTCCAGGGCGTCCGGCGTATGGGCGTAATCGATGACGGCGCAGATGTTCTTCGGTCCGACGATGCCTTCCAGACGGCCGCGTGCCGCTTGCAGCCGGCTGATGCCCACGAGCGTACTTTCCGCATCCAGTCCCAGTGCGAGGGCGGCGCAGTAGATGGCCAGGATGTTGTAGGCGTTGTGGGCGCCGAACAGCCGGGTCCAGCACTCGCGCCCGTCTATCTTGAGCAACATTCCTTCAAATCCTTCTTCCAACACCCTGCATTTGTGGTCGGCCACGCCGCGGCAGGAGTAGGTGATGACCCTGGCGGGCGTGTTCTGGACCATAATCCGGCCGTTTTTGTCATCAATGTTGGTGATGGCGACGGCCTTTTTGCCCAGGTTGTCGAAGAAAAGTTTTTTACAACGCAGGTATTCCGCAAAGGTCTTGTGGTAGTCCAGGTGGTCGTGGGTGAGGTTGGAGAAGAGCGCCACATCGAAGTCCAGGCCGGCGATGCGTTCCTGTTCGACGCCGATGGAACTGACTTCCATAAAGCAATATTTGCACCCTTTTTCGACCATTTGCGCCATCAGGGAATTGATGGTGATGGGGTCGGAGGTGGTGTTGACCGCTTCGAAACATTCGTCGCCGACATAATTGGCAATGGTGCTGAGCAGTCCGCAAGGCTCACCAAGTCCGCTGAGAAGATGATACAGCAGGGTGACGGTTGTGGTCTTGCCGTTGGTGCCGGTGATGCCGACCAGTTTGAGTTTGCGGGAGGGATTGCCGTAAAAGTTGGCGGCACAGATGGCCAGCGCGTGTCGGTCACAGGAAACGATGGCGACGGCTCCCGCGGCCTTGGCGGCGGGGATGTAGGTGTTCCCGTCTTGTGCAAAACCCTTGACGGCGAGAAAGGCATAGCCGGGGCGGATGGTCCGCGAGTCGCTGCTGATGCCTTCGATTTCGGTATCCTCCGTCCCTTCCAGCAAGACGGCGCCGCTGTTGCAAATCAGGTCTTTCAGTTTCATTTCAACACAATTTTGACAACGTTTCCTTTATGGTAACGAGCGCCTGCCGCCGGAGACTGGCTCCGCACACGCCCTATGCCTTCGTATTCACAAGTGTATCCACTGTTTTCAATCATCCAGATGGCGTCCGACAGCCCCCGGTCTTTGACATCGGGCACCAGCGGGGTGTCAGACGCCGATATGACGGGAATGCCTTTGTCGCTTTTCCCGATTCTGCCGCGTCCCTTGATGATGGCTCCATTCTCAATATCCATCGCATACAAGGCATCGGCGACCGCCCGGACCGTGTAGGCGAAGACGGAGCCGTAGAGGCTCGCCGGACTGATATCCTGGTATCCTACGGCCATCAGGGTGTATTTGGGTTTTTCCGCCGGGAAGAATCCGATGAAGGTGCCGATGTTCTTGGTCTTTCCGCCCAGATTGGTGATGGGCCGTCCTTTTTCATCATAAATGGTCAACCGTCCCGTGCCGGTTTTTCCGGCAAAGCGGTAGGGGGCGTTGCGAAAAGCCCAATAGGCGGTACCCTTCTTTCCTTCGGTCACGCGGCAGAGCCCCTTGATCAAGGTGTCGGCCACTTCTTTGCGGCAAATGTGTTCGTCAATGGCTTTCGGCCCGATGGTTTCAAACGTTTTTCCGTCTTTTTGGATGGCTTCCACCAGATAGGGCTTCATCATCCGTCCTCTTCCGGCAATGGCGTTGTAGAAAGTGAGGGTGTGCAGGGGGCAGAGGTCGATACTGCTGCCGATGGCGATGTTGGGCATCGTGCTGCCGCTCCACGACCTTTCTCCCGGCCGGGGAATAATGGGCTTTTGCAGGCCTTCGATGTCGAATTCAAAGTTTTCGTCGAGGTGGAAGGCGTGCAGGCGGTCGCGGAATTGTTCCGGATGCTGGCGGTAGTGTTGATGGACCAGGGTGGAGAAAACAATGTTGGAGGAAATCTCCAGACCTTCTCCGATGCAGATGCGTTTGTTGGGGTAATACTTGACGCCCGTATGCATCTGGTCGTCGCATTTCCATCCCTGGAACTGATACACACCGCCATAAGTGCTCACCGTGTCGTTGAGGGCTACTTTCCCGTCTTCGAGCAGCGCCATCAGGCTGGCGGCCTTGAAGACCGAACCGGTGGCTCCTTTGTAGAGCACGGCGTAATTGTAATTTTCCCGGTAAAGCCCGTCTTTGTCCCGTTTGAGATTGACCATCGCCTTGATGGCTCCGGTGGCAACCTCCATCACGATCATACACCCCCCTTCGACATCCCCCCGGGTGGCGAAGGTTTTGCGCAACTCGCGTTCGCAGATGTTCTGGATATCGACGTCCAGCGTGGTGCGGACATCATAGCCGTCTTGGACCGGGATGCGTTTGCTGCGATGGTCCACAATCTGTTGTTTGCCGTCGGCGCGAATCAGGCTTTCCAAGCCCGGGGTGCCGCGCAGCAAACTGTCATAACTGTATTCGATACCGGTTTTGCTGCCGTCCGGATTCCCTTTCTTGGGCAGAAAGCCGATGGTCTTGCGGGCCAGTGTGCCATACGGGTAGTCGCGTACGATTTCTTCGTCGATGATGAGGCCGCTTTTATAGCGTCCTTCACGGGCAAGCGGAAGTTTACGGATGGCTTCTTTCGTCTCATAATCGATGAATTCCGCCAGTTTGAACTGACGTTTCCTGCCGGATTCCCGGCGGGTGATGATTTCCGTATAGAGGGCCTGCCCGTCTTTTCCTATCAGTTTTCCGATGCCCAGGCACATTTCCCGGGCCTTTTGCCGCCAGATGCGTTCCATTTCAATTCCCGTCCTGAAACAGACGGAGTCACGGCGTCCGACCTTGATGGTCTCTTTGAAAAACTTTTCCGTCCGTTTTTCGTCAAATTCATTTTTGCGGATGGCGCAGTCGATGGTGATGTGGTAATTGGGGATGGCCAGGGCGAGCGGGCGTCCGTCGGAGGCCAGGATGTTGCCCCGGATGGGCTTGACGACGCGTTCCTGGGGCAGGGCGCGGAACGAGTTCTGGGTTTTTTCGTCCGGCTGCCAGAAAAACTGGATATGTATGATTCCATAGATGGCTATCAGGGAACAGAAAAAGTAGATGACATGGAAGAACGTCATCGAAATGCCCGTGGCATTGTATTTTCTTTTTTTACGCATTCCCATCCTTGTGTCGTCAGTCTTGAATCCGTGTGGCGGGTTTGTCGGGCAGGTGAATGTCAATTCCTCCGTCCTTGAGGGCTTTTTCTATATTTTCCAATTTCCGCTGGGCGGCGTAACTTTTCGTTTTGAGAGCCAGTTCGATTTTCAGTTCCTCGATGCGGATTTTATTTTTTTCCACCTTGGAAAGGGTGGCGTCAATGAAAATGCCGAGCACGATATAGAGCGTGATGGCTCCTACGACGCAGGTAATCTGTGGCAAGTAGTGTCCGACTTTGAAAGTAGACAGAATATCGCCGGAGATGATTCCCCGCAATATTTTCCATATGCCTTTCAGTACACGCATCGTTCAATATCCACTATTTTGTTTTCCCCGGTTCTGTCCCGTATTCCTTCACAACTTGACTGCCACGCGCATTTTGGCGCTGCGGGCGCGGGTGTTCCGCCCGATTTCCGCTTCCGTCGGACAGACCA
>CAMJRT010000095.1 GCA_946408295.1 uncultured Bacteroidales bacterium | reverse complement strand
CCTTGAAGCCGTGGATTGCACCATTCATCGAATTGACCGATGAAGAATACCTTGAAATCAAGGATGTGGTGATTGAGACCAACCCCATCATCCATGTCAAAGACTATTATGGCAACCCATCATATTATTCCGTCATGCCACAAGTCATTTTCGATGCCCTTGAATCCGCAAACTTTGATGGGAAAGAAGAAATCCCCGTGGACAAGGAACAATTTGACACGATGCTTGTGTCACACAAGGTGAAGATGGCGGGAAAATAATGCAATTGCAATGCAAACACTCTGCAAATGTACAACGGCGTAAACAAGACTTTTCCCTGGTCTTTTCCCGGAAAGGTGTGGAAAGTTGAATGAATATGCAAAAATGAAATATGCCTTGCACGGCCTTAAAATGGCGATTTTTATGCAAATGCAATGCAATTGCACACTTCGAAAATACATTTGCAATGCTATAAAAGAAAAGAAAATAATAAGAAACAAGTTTCTTATTCATTTTCTCTCTAAAAGAGAAATATATAAAGAGAAAAGAAAATTGGCGCAAAAACGATGAAAAAGGCAATAAACCCGGAAGCCGTGGAAATTCAAAGAAGATTCTTCCAAGCGCTCGACATGGCAATCAGCTTGGGAAAGGTCGGGAGCCTGACCGCATTCTGCGATGACCACAAGTTGAACCGCACGAAGTATTCACGCATCAGAAGCACCATTGACAAGCCGATGGAAGAAAGGCTCTACAAGATTATTGACATTGACGCATTATCTTCGATTTGCAGGGACTTTGGCGTTTCGGCTGATTGGTTACTCACGGGACGGGGAAAAATGCTTGTACGGGCAGAAAAAACGCCAAATAAAGGGTAATTCGCAATGCATATCCAAAGGGGCATCAAGTTCATCTTGCATAAGAGGAATCCGAATCAGGTTGAAAACCTCGGAATCCGCTTGCGCCTTACCCTGCGAGGAAAGACCCCGGTTGATTTTCCCCTCGGATTCTCCATTGACATGGATGATTGGGATGCGGAAAGCCAAATGGCAACCGGCGGTGACAACATGGATGCCATCAACCGCACCATCAAGGAATGGCGGGTGATGCTGGATGACATCTTTGCCCGGTATGAATTGATTGAGAAAAGGACACCAACCCCGGAAGAATTCAAAGACCTTTTCAATGACACCATTGGCCGCCCCACGGAATTGACCAAAGAATTGGACAAGATTGAGGAACAAAAAGCCCCCGGATTCTTCCGCGTGTTTGACATCTTCATGGAAAAGACCGGCAAGCAAAACCAATGGACTGAATCAACTTACAGGAAGTTCCGCACCATCAAGCGCACCTTGCGGGACTACAACAAGAAGCTGTCATTTGACACCCTGACCGCCGACAAGATGCAAGGTTACATGGACAGTCTCATAAAGGCCGGGAAAAAGAACACCACCGTGGCCAAAGACATTTCCTTTGTGCGGTGGTTCCTGCATTGGTCGCATCTGAATGGGTATTATTCCGGGAATCTCTTTGAGACATTCAAG
Organism: uncultured Bacteroidales bacterium; assembly: GCA_946408295.1. Next base: position 4,055 of record CAMJRT010000095.1, on the reverse strand, counting down.
CCCAAGTTGAAAGGCACGGACATGGCTTCAAAGGAAATCATCTTCCTGACCAGGGATGAAGTCAGGCAATTGGAAGAATGGAAGTTTGAGCCATCACAAAAAGCCCTTGAAAGGGTGCGTGATGTGTTCCTGTTCTGTTGCTTTACGGGCTTGCGTTACTCTGATGTGGCAAAGCTGAAACGGTCTGATGTGAAAGCCGGTTACATTGATGTCGTGACACAAAAGACCAATGATGAATTGAAGATTGAATTGAACAAGCATTCCCAAGCCATCCTTGACAAGTACAAGGACAAGAGGATTGCCGATGACCTTGCTTTGCCCGTCATTTCTAACCAAAAGATGAATGATGCCTTGAAAGAATTGGGCAAAATGTGCGGAATCAATGAACCGGTGCGGCTCGTTTACTTCAAGGGCAATGAAAGGTTTGAAGAAGTGAAACCAAAGCATGAACTTTTGACAACCCATTGCGCCCGGCGCACCTTTGTAGTGTCAGCCCTGCAATTGGGCATTCCGTCAGAAGTCATCATGCGATGGACGGGGCATTCATCTTTCAAGGCCATGAAGCCATATTACAAGATTGTAGATGAAACCAAAGAAAAGGCGATGGCCAAGTTCGATGACCTGTAAAATTACCGGCGAAAGAGTGTACACGAATTTGTACACGATTTTGAGGGTATTCGTTGAATGTTTGTGATTTTGTTTAATATCAAGAAAAATGGGCAAAAGGCTGATAACGAATGAATTGAATGTTTTTGATGTCAGATTGACATTGTACGAAATCATTTGTTAAAGTCCGCCCAGCTCCACAAAAAAAGACCCGTCCGGGTCTTTTTTTGTGGAGCAAAGGGATGACCAAAAAGCATTTTGGCCACCCTATGGGTGTTTTAACCCCCGTCCGCTGCGCGGACACCCCCTGCCAGGGGGATACCGCCTTCGCTTTGCTCCCGGCGGGCGGCTCCGCTGCTTCGATGTCTTCGACATCTCGCTGACGCTTCACCGCGACGCCTGATGGCGTCTTATTAGCCATCCGGTCTCTTTTTTTGTGGAGCAAATGTTCCATTTATAATATTATTCGTATCTTTGAGCAAAGATATTTTGTTAATCCTTTAAAACTATTGAATTATGGCTACGGTACACATTGGTAAAGCAGACTTTTTGAAGAAAGTCTGGAATTTTGAAGCGGATGCAAAGACTTGGAAGTTTCTCGGCGACAAACCCGCAATTGTGGATTTCTATGCAACCTGGTGCGGACCGTGCCAGATGCTCGCGCCCGTGCTGGAAGAACTTTCCAACGAGTATGCCGGGAAAATCGATATCTACAAGGTCGATGTCGATGAAGAGGACGAGTTGGCGGCCGCCTTCAGTATCTCCAGCATCCCCACGATGCTATTCTGCCCCAAGGCCGGCGAGCCCCAAATGACGAAAGGCGCCCTTCCCAAAGAGCAGATTAAAAACGCCATCGAGAGCCTGCTGAAATAGCGGCTGGGCGCTGAGGGAGCGCAAGGGGAAAGAATTTTCCGACGCTTTTTTTCGGCTTGGAAAAACTTTCCCCTTGTGCGTGCAAACCAATGCCGAAGGCGTGACCGTCCGCTGCCTCTGCGTAAAGGCTCAAAAAAAAAATGACCTGCCGAAATTTCGTCAGGTCATTTTTCATATCAAATATCTAACGGTATAAGACATTGAAATAATATACATATGTACGCGGACCGGCCGCCATATACCGATACTGGATACGGAATTGTTTGAGGCTCGTAGTCATCGTCGCATTTATCGTCGCCTCATACGTCTCCTCGCTCTTCAACGCTTTATCGTATAATTTATGATCATCGCTCTGCAGGGATATACAAAGATTTCCATGTACACTAGAGATAAATACAAACTTATTCCTTACGACTTTCGTAGAAACAGCGACATTTACATCCGCCGGAATCTCAAAGGCAGGACTTTGTATTCTCGGGTAGTCGGCTGCTGAATAATACAACTCCACGAGATCACTGTTCCAAGTAATATTTCCTTCCATCTTCGACCAAGGATGAGGCCCCGAGTTGGTCGGAGGGGAAACCCTGTAAGGCAGGCCCGTGATATGGAAATTGCGCGAAGCGTTCTTCGTGACCCCGTCGAAGGTACAGGTAGCGGCAAGAGTGTGCTTGCCCCAACTCTGGCCCGTCTTGTTGCCCAGATTGACGCTGTTACCCTCAAAGCCCGTAGCCGCACCGCCATCATAGGAATAGTTCCAGGAAGAAGTGTACTTGTCGTCGTTGAGCAGCGCCTGGCTGACGCTGATACTCACCGACAGATTGAACACGGTCTCCGCCTCCAGAAAATTGGCCGTCGAGACATTCTTGCTGCAGCCGTTGGTGCCCGCATAATAGTCGTAGTTGGTATATCCGCCCAGCGTCACGCTGAAGGAAGGCGCCGGCGAAACCGCCGTACCCGTCACCTGCTTGACCGCCCCGCTCGCCGAAGTGTATTTGGCCACGATATCATAGTTGCCCTGCGGCAGATAGTTCCAACCACCCGCCACGGCCATCGTACCGGAGGATGCGCTCAGACGGCGCACCACCGTGGAGCCACGGCGCAACTCGACGCTCCAGTCCGTAATCATCGACGCCCACTCGTCATCCACGGAAATCGGGGAAAGCACCGCCGTAGAGCCGCTGAGTTCCCCGTTGGTGGTCGTATGCGTAATCGTCACCACCGGCGTAACATCCAGCACCAGGCCCACCGTGCCAAGCGCATACAATCCGCCCGCCGCGAGCTGCATCGAATTCGGATTGACAGCCGTATATTCCTTGCCCGAAGCGGTCTTGACACGGAAACTGAAACCGGAAGGATAAGAACCCGGTGCAACCACCGCATAATAAGCCGCACCCGCCGCCAGGGACCCGACGCCCACGGTCACGCTGGAAGAACCGTCGACCGACAGGGAACCGTTTCCCACATTCAGCGTAGCCGTACCGGCAATCGCCTTCCCGTCACGGGAAGTCACGACCACCTGCTGCGCACCGTCCACATAGGAAGGCATTTTGAAGGAAATGACCGCGCAAAGATTCTGCATCTCCAGGCCGCCGGCAACGCTCCCCGAGCCCGGAACGACATCCGCCTGTCCGAAGGCCAGGGCAGCGCCGTTGGCAAAGGAGCCGAGAGTCGCCGTCTGGGAAACCGGCAAGGTCGTAACCACGTTCACACCGTCAAACGTAGCCGCCGCATCATAAGGGTACAACGCATAGATATGGGTCGAATTAAGATGAACCTCACCGCTGAATTGCGACCGGGTGGCATCGGCCTGGACCGTGCCGTCGAAGCGGTGTCCGCCGCAAGCGGAACGGTCATCGAACACGACGAGGGCGTCGCCTTGGGACCAATGCACCACGGAACCATCTTCCGCCGCCATCACGGTCTTGACCGCCGCTTTGGACGCGGGAATGGTCAACGAAGTCAGGGGCTCCTGCGAGACAAACGAGGAATCCGGCGTATCTTCTTTGGAACAGGATATAGCCGCAACAAGCGAAACGGCGGCAAGAGAAAGAAAATAGAAAAACCGTTTCATCATTCCATCCCTCCCTCGAATAAATCATCATACAAATAAGAGGTGGTCTGTCCATTCCCGGAAAACGGGCTCTGGCAAAGTGGTGCCTGGGGTGCATCGTAAATAACAATTTTGCACGCTGGGCATTGATAGACTGGTAAAGTCATAGTTATTCAATCGTTTAGGTGCGGTTCGAAAACCGGGCGCAAAGATAAGCATTTTCACTATTAAAAGCAAATTAGATAAGATCTATTCTACTTTTTATACGTTAAATTAATGTAGTAAACTTCCGCGCCTGTGATGCCTCCGCCATACGAACAATCTACAGAAACCCTTCTGGCGGAATTTGTAAAAGTTGCAGAGGCTGACGAATTGATAAGTTGATCCGTTTTTGTCGTAAAAGAGGCGGCAGCTTCGTGCCGCTCCACCGTTGTGGAACCAACAGTTATTGTGATTGTTGTTCCGACCCAACTACGGATAGCGTAAACTTTATAATCCGCATTGACAGAGATATTGCCGGGAGCAT
>CAMJRT010000094.1 GCA_946408295.1 uncultured Bacteroidales bacterium | reverse complement strand
ATTTCTTCGGGCATTACCAACTATCCCCTTATGCGGACCTGGGTCGGGGGGCTTAAACTGACTTTTTAACGGGAGGATACGATGAAAAACAGATTGTTACATACGCTTGTCCTTCTGCTGGCTTTATCCTCCTGCAAGGGCTTCCTCGAACCTTATCCTTCAGCCATTCGTTCTGAAGAATATGTGCTCGCCAACCCGACCACCCTGAGCGGCCTGGTGGGTCAATGCTACGAGTATATGTCCAAGAATTACGACAACAACGAGGGGGCTTACCTGGACTGCGCGACGGACAATGCCGTCAAGACGTCCCTGACAGATGCCATCCGGCGTTTCGCCATCGGCCTGGCCAGCACCAACAACGACCTTTTCCAGACCTACTGGGATAGGGATTACAAAGGCATTTACAACACCAATCTCTTCCTGAAAGACGGTCACGGACAAAAGGTGACCTATATGCTGGACGCACACCGCGACAGCCTTCTTCGCAACCGGCTCTGGGGCGAGGCTTACGCCCTGCGGGCCTGGTTCCAGTGGGATTTGCTGCAGAAATTCGGAGGACGGGGGACGGATGGCCGCCTGCTGGGTTATCCCATCGTACTGGAGCCCGTCAAGGTCTGGCAAATGTCCGCCGAAGAGATTGCCGCCCTCGATTTCAAGCGCAACACCTACGAAGAATGTGTGGCCCAAATCGTGGCGGACTGCGACTCGGCCTACAAATACCTTCCGCTGGCCCACCGTGATTTTCTGGTGACGAAGGAGGAAGACAAGACGGTGCTGGGTTCCCAGAATTGGGGCAGGATGGACGGTATCACAACCCGGGCCGTCAAGGCGCTGGTTTATTTGACCTGGGCCAGTCCCCGATTCAATCCGGAAGGCGATATGTCCCGTTACAGCCAGGCGGCGCTCTGGGCCAAAGAAGTGATGGATTTCAAGATGAACGTAGACAATGTCACCGGCGGTTTCGATGTGCGTAAGGCGGTCAACTTCTTCAGTCCCAATGATGCCGAGATTGTCTTTTCTTCGCGCTACAACAGCGGCAGTGAAGCGATGGAACGGGCTTTCTGGCCGGGTGGTTTCCAAGGTGACGGTCTTGTAGGCGCTTCCCAGGAATTGGTGGACGCTTTCGGAATGGCGGACGGTTACCCCATAGGACAGTCGCCGACCTATCCGTATGACCCGGCCAATCCCTATGTCAACCGCGAGCCGCGTTTCTACAGCCATATCTTCTACAACGATAGGACTGTGTCCACCGGCCAGTCCGGAAGGACATACACCTTCCAGATGCACGGCAACGGCGGAAAGGACGCCGCCGGCGTGGACGCCAAGAATGCGCGCACCAATTACTATGTCAAGAAATTTGTCTATATGGGCCTCAATTGGTCGGAGAGTTCTGTCAATAGGATGCCGCACAGCAAGTTCTTCATCCGTTGGACCCATATGGCCCTGGCCTTTGCGGAGGCGGCCAATCAGTTGGGAGGTCCGGACGCGCCTGTCGATGGATTGACGGCCCGGCAGGTGGTTCGTATGGTCCGTTCCCGCACGACCTACGATGGTGCGCAGGGCTTGAGCGAAGACCCTTATGTAGACGAAGTGGCTTTGGGGGGCACGCGAGCCTTTGATGGCCTTATCCGCAACGAATGGCGCATAGAGACCTGTTTCGAGGGCTGGCGCTTTTTCCAACTTCGCAGATGGAGCACCAGTCTGGGACCGCTCAATACGATGGTTCACGGGGTGGATATCACCCGCAAGGATAATGGTGATTTTACGTATGATTTCACCCGGGAAGTGGAAACCCGAAACTTTAGTTCGGCCTTTCTGCCCATCCCTTACAAGGAAATGCGAAATATCCCCACCCTGATTCAAAATGAAGGATGGGAAAATTGGAAATAATGATGAAAGGAAGATACATAAGTTTGCTTCTGGCGCTCTTGTCCGTGACGGCCTGTTACGAGGGTTATGTCAAGGATTATGAGGTGCAGGGCGTAGGCTTTGCCAACCCGACCGATGTCCGTAGTGTCATCGTGGGGGAGAAGATGGAGTTTTCCACCGGCATTGCGCTGGGAGGCGTCATCTCCAATGCAAGCAATCGCAAGGTGACTTTCGGCGTGGACTATTCTCTCGTTAACGAGCAGACTTATGAGCGTTTCCTGTTCCATAATTTCTCCTACATCCAGACTTTGTTCAAGTCCGTTCCCGCCATCGAAGCCCTGCCCGCTTCTCAGTATGAAATCGTGACGGGCGGCGGAGAGGCCGGACGGGTGACCATTCCGGCGGGCAGTCATCTTGGCGTGATAACCATCCGGCTTTCCGAAGCCTTCATTTCCGATGCCGACAACCGGTATCCCCGTTATGTCATTCCGCTCCGCATTGAAGATGCCGATGGCCTGGGTATTATTTCCGGTCACGAGTCCACCGTTCTGGGCGTTCGTTTCGAATCTTGTCTCTTTGGCAACTGGTGGCACGGCGGAGTGGCCTACACGGAAGGGCCGGATCCGCAGATTATCCGTTACAAACTTGAAATTCCCCAGAGCGACAGTAGGGTGTGGACCTTGACGACCATAGGTCCCAACAGCGTGACTTCCAATGCCTGCGGCCCCGACTTGAATACCTCTTCTCCGCAGATGAGCCTGACACTGCAGAATGACGGCCGCATCCTCGTGGATGCCGTTGATGGCGCCGACCGTGTGGTGTTCCCGGACGGTGAAAGCCGTCTGCTGCCCGGCAAATTGTTGCAGGATCGCCGGATTGTCCTCAGTTATTGCTATGATGACGAGACGGGGAAGACCTGGCACGTCCGTGATACGCTCGCTTTCCGCAACCGCCTGCGTGACGGCGTCAACGAATGGATGGATGAAAATCCGGATAAATACTGAAAGACTATGACCAATCATCGAGCCTATTTTGTACTGTCGCTCATTGCGAGCCTGTTTTTCTCCTGTAGCGCCGCCCAACGGGAAGGTGACCTCAACGGTCTTCCTGATGTTTACAGACCGGACGACACCCGTCCTTCCGGAGATGTTGAACCGCCCTACACCGTCCGCGCCCAGGCGTCCAAGACGGATCCCTGGGGCGAATACAAGGCCTACACGATAGACCGTATTCCGGGCGGGTTCGTTTCTTCCGAAGAGCCGGAACTGGACGAATACGGCGGATGGAAAGTGGCGGAACTTCCGGCGACCGGTTTTTTCCGTGTCCAACAGTATGCGGGAAGATGGTGGCTGGTCACTCCAAGCGGCCATCTCTATATCAGCAAAGGTGTGGCCGTCTTCAGTCAGGGCGGTTCCGACCGCCAGGCTGCCGCCCTCGTCGAAAAATTCGGCACGATCAACGAATGGGCCCGTCAGGAGAGCGGGCGATTGAAGGAAGCCGGTTTTAATTCCCTCGGTGCCTGGTCCAATGTCGGCGTCGTGCGCGGCCTTTCCGCCAAGACACCCTATACGGTCATTGTCAGTCCGATGGGCTCTTACAACGGAGAAATCAAGGACCAATATCCGTCGCCGCCATACAGTTACGGATGGGAAGGATATCCGGAAGATTTCGCGTTTGTCTTCGATGCCCGGTTCGATGAAATTGTCGAGTCCGAACTTCGCAAGGTGACCACCTACGCCACGGACCCGTGGTGCATCGGTTATTTCATTGACAACGAAATCCCTTGGAAACAATATGCGCTGGACCGCTGCCTGACCAAGTTTCCAGTCGGACACATCAACCGGACAAAGGCGCAGGAATGGCTGGACGCCCGCAAAGGAAAGACGGGAGCCGCCTTGTCTGAAGCGACACAGGAGGACCGCCGTCTGTTTATCGCCTATTGCTTCGAGACCTATATGCAAAAGGTGACGACCGCCCTGCGCAAATATGACTCCAACCATCTCTTCCTCGGTTGTCGTTTCAATCAGTGGAATTACGAACTCATCAACGACGAAATTTTCAAGGTGGCCGGGCAGTATATGGATGTTATTTCCATCAATCACTACAAAAAGTGGGAGCCTGATGCCGAGGCGATGGCCAACTGGTTCAGATGGTCCGGCAAGCCTTTCCTCGTGACCGAGTTTTATACCAAAGGCAATGACTCCGGCCTGGGCAACACCACCGGCGCCGGCTGGATTGTCCGTACCCAGGAAGAACGGGGGCTTTTTTATGAGAATTTCGTCTATGGCCTGCTCAAATCCAAGACCTGCGTGGGCTGGCACTGGTTCACTTATATGGACAACGATCCGGAAAATCCGAATGCCGATCCGTCCAACCGGGATTCCAACAAGGGTATTGTCTCCTGGAACTTCACCACTTATGCCCCCTTGTTGCTGCGGATGGATGAAATGAACCACCAGGTCTATCAACTCGCCCGATTCCTTGATACCCACATAAATCAAACAGAATGACGAGACACGCTTACATATTCTTTCTTGTATCGCTCCTGGCCGTTTCTTGCGGACGGGAGGTGTTGCCTATCGTGCAAGAAGCCCCGCAGGTGCATTTTTCCCGCGAAGAGAGCACCCTGACGGCAGTTGTAGGCGAAAAAGTGACCCTTTCGGCCACCCTGGTTGCCGGCGACAAAGTGACGATTGGCTGGTATGTGGACGGCGTACTGGAATCTTCCTCTTCCGTCTTTGAGTATGTCTTTGACGTCCGTGGAGACCACGCGGTCCGTTTCATAGCCCGCAACGGCACTGCCGAAGTTTCCCGTGATTACACGGTGACCGTTTCCGATATTTTCCGAGTGCACCTGTCCGTCGGGGACAGTTTGATCGTCTCGCGTGTGCAGACCCAGGTGCTCAAAGTGCTGGCCGTAGTGGATTACGGTTCGGACGTGACGCACGAATGGAAGGTGGATGGCGTCGTTGAATCCACCGAGGCTTTTTTTAACACCTACACCTTGATGGAAGCGCGGGATTATGCTATTTCCTATCGTGGCGAAAATCCCGTCGGCTCCTTTGAAAGGGCCTTTACCGTGCGCGTGAACGAAGCACCGCTGACCGTGCGCTATTCCATTACCGATCCTATCCTCAACACGGTTTCCGGAAAAGCTTTCACCTTGACGGCAACTGCGGTTTACGGTGCAGACGGCTTACAGAGCAAGTGGCTTTTGGTAGGCCAAGGGGAAATGCCGGAGTCCGATCTGGTTATCGGAACGGACCATACCCTCGATTACAACTTCCCCTTGCCGGGCGAATTTACCCTCCGCTACGAGGGCGTTAACGCCAAGGGTGAGACGGCCGGTCGCGACTGGACTGTGAAAGTCTCCGCTTCCGGCCACCTGGCTGACGATTTTGAGGATGGCCTCAAAAACTGGTGGACCAACCGCAATAGCCCCGGCATCACCGTGGTGGACAATCCTTTCAAGGCGGGCCTGAACGTCAGCGACAAAGTCCTTTCCGACGCCGTTGCCGGCACGGGTCCCACTTCCGGTTATTTCGATCTGAACCTTTCTTCCATCGCAGACGCTGCGGGTGTAGATATCACGAAATGTAACGGGGTACGCTTCAAAGTGTATCTGGGAGCAGCCTTGTACTATCCCCGCGTGGAGTATGGCGGCGTCAAGTACGCGTCCCTCTCTGCTCCGGTGCGCGGTGACAAGTGGGAGTATCTCGAATATCGCT
>CAMJRT010000093.1 GCA_946408295.1 uncultured Bacteroidales bacterium | reverse complement strand
GGAATCGAACCACTATTTAAAGTTTAGGAAACTTCCGTTCTATCCGTTGAACTAAGGGGCCGCATCCCACGAAAGGGTGGGCCTAAAAAAGAAAATCACTGATTACTCAGCGACCTTCTTCTCAATAATCTGACGGCCTCTGTAGTAGCCGCACTCGGGACAAACCCGGTGATATTGGACCGTAGCGCCGCAGTTGGGGCAAGTGGTCAAAGTGGGGACGACCGCTACATCGTGCGTTCTCCTCTTGTCTCTCCGCTGTTTGGAGTGTTTGTGTTTCGGATGTGCCATTTTTTATCGTTCTTTATTTATAATTATCTTTTGAGCCTGCAAAGGTAAGAAAAAAGATTGTGAATTTCAACTATAATTTCAAATCCTTTAATCCGGCAAAGGGCGTATCCATCACTTCGCCCTCCCCTCCGGGATTTTCCGTCAGGTATTTAAGGCTTTCGGGATTGCATTTTCCATCGGGATGCGTATGCCGGATGGGGATGCTCAGGCAAAGTTCATCATACACCAGTTGTGACAAATCAAAAACCTTGTCGGACGGATCCAGCGGGATGATTTCCCGCCCGTCTTCCGTTTCCTCCACATCCTCGGAATCTTTATCCGAAGCACGCCGGAGGGCATATCGGGCCGAAAAACCCATCGGCCAGTCCATCTCTTCCATACAACGGTCGCAGCGCAGCGTCAACTTTCCCTCAAAATCCAGTTTCAAGGAAAAACCGCCGGGCTCCTTATCCAAAACCACCGTCAAAAGAAGATCGGAATCCAGTACGTCCTCTTGACCGAAAGCCTTGAAAAAATCCCCCGAAACCGCAAACCGCGTAGTCTCGGGATAGGTCTTCAAACCCGTCAAGGGAATCTGGAGTTCAGGTGTCATCGTCCTCGGGGCGCCATGGATTATTCGTCCTCCGCATTGCCGCCCTTGCGTTTGCGCTCCAGCGGACTGAGGATAATCTTGCGGATGCGCATCGCCTTCGGCGTCACTTCCACCAGTTCATCCTCTTGAATATACTCCAACGCCTCTTCCAAGGAAAAACGGATGGGAGGCGGCAGCATCACCTTTTCATCGCTGCCGGCAGCGCGCACATTGGTCAATTTCTTGGTCTTGCAGATATTGATGTTCAAATCCCGCTCGCGCGTATGCTCGCCGACCACCTGTCCCTCGTAGATTTCCTCGCCGGGATCGATGAAGAAACGGCCGCGATCCTGCAATTTATCCATCGAATAAGCCACCGAAACGCCGGTCTCCAACGACACGAGCGAACCGTTGGTACGGCCCTCGATTTCCCCCTTGTAAGGCTCGTATCCCTTGAGCCGGTGGGCCACCACCGCTTCGCCGGCCGTCGCCGTAAGCAGGTTGGAACGAAGTCCGATCAGTCCGCGGGAAGGAATGTCAAATTCCAGGTGCGTGCGGTCGCCGCGGGTATCCATATGCACGAGCGCACCCTTGCGGCGGGTCGTCAGCTCAATCGCCTTGCCCACCGACTCCTCGGGGACATCGATGGTCAGGTTCTCAATCGGCTCGCAACGCTGTCCCCCGATGGTCTTATCCAAGACCTTGGGCTGCCCCACCTGCAATTCGAAGCCCTCACGGCGCATCGTCTCGATAAGGACCGAAAGATGCAGCACGCCACGGCCATACACGATGAAAGAATCGGCATTGGCACCCGGTTTCACGCGCAACGCCAGGTTTTTCTCCAGTTCCTTCTCCAAGCGCTCTTTGAGGTGACGGGAGGTCACAAATTTACCGTCACGGCCGAAGAAAGGAGAATTATTGATACTGAACAGCATACTCATCGTCGGCTCATCCACCGAAATGGGCGGAAGCGGCTCCGGATTCTCCGCATCGGCAATGGTATCACCGATTTCAAAACCGTCGATGCCCACCAGGGCACAGATATCGCCGCATTGCACATGGTCCACCTTGGTCTTCCCCAAGCCCGTGAACACCATCAGTTCTTTGATGCGCTGCTTCTGCTGGATATCATAACGTTTGCAAAGCGTAATCGGCATACCGGCCGTCAGTTCGCCCCGGGTGATGCGCCCGACGGCGATACGGCCCACATACGGCGAATATTCCAACGAGGAAACCAGCATCTGCGGCGTTCCTTCCAGGATTTCAGGGGCGGGAATCTCTTCCAGAATCGTATCCAGAAGGACATTGATATCTTCGGTCGGCTGCTTCCAATCCAGCGACATCCACCCTTGCTTGGCACTGCCGAACACCGTTTTGAAGTCCAACTGGTCTTCGGTCGCGCCCAAAGTAAACATCAAGTCGAACACCTCTTCCTGCACCTCTGCCGGACGGCAGTTGGGCTTATCCACCTTATTGACGACCACAATGGGTTTCTTGCCCAGTTCGATGGCCTTTTGCAACACGAAACGGGTCTGCGGCATACACCCTTCGAAGGCATCCACCAGCAGCAGCACGCCGTCCGCCATATTGAGCACCCGCTCCACCTCTCCACCGAAATCGCTGTGGCCCGGCGTGTCGATGATATTGATTTTGACCCCTTTGTAATTGACGGAAACGTTCTTGGCCAGAATGGTGATGCCCCGCTCCCGCTCCAAATCGTTATTGTCGAGAATCAACTCGCCCAACTTTTCCTGGTCACGAACCAGTTTGGCCTGATAGATCATACGGTCCACCAGCGTCGTCTTGCCGTGGTCGACGTGGGCGATAATCGCTATATTTCTAATGTCTTGCATACTCTTTTTTGAAAAAAGGATGACCAAAAAGCCTTTTGATCATCCTTGTCTAAAACGACTTTCCAGTCTTTCGTGCGCGAGATCAGATTCGAACTGACACACCATTTCTGGCACTACCTCCTGAGAGTAGCGCGTCTACCAATTTCGCCACTCGCGCTTTTGAGGACTGCAAAGGTAAAAATAATTTTTTATATTTCAATATTAAAATAGTAAGTCTCGCTCCATTTTTCAATTTTTATCCGTAATGTCAGTCGGGCACAGTCAATCTGAACGGATACATCGGCCAAATCGGGAGCCGTCCAATCGTATCCGCCCGCCTTCAGGTACTCGCCCAGGGCAAAGGTCGCCAGCGGCACTTCATTCTCGCACATCAGCAGTTCCAGCGTGTCATCTTTTTGTCGGGGCACCCGCATGGTACATTGTCCGTCGGGCGTCGGATAGACACAAGGATTAAACAGCCCCTCCTTCGGCTGCCCGTTCGCATCATAGCCGTCCACATCGCCCTTGAGTTGCAAAGCAAAAGGATAGGGTTGCGAAGAATCGGTTCCCTCCATCAATATATGCAGGGAGCAAAAACTTTTGTGAAGCACCACCGGTTCCGTCAATTCTTCAACATCCGTATCCAAGGACGCCGAATGCAGATACAGGGGCGGACATTGCTCCCCGGGCGGAATCGCCATCACATCTTCGGTGGATGACAGCCAGACTGCCCCGTTTTCCAGCGCGCAGACATTGAGCAAAAGACGGCCCTTGGCCACATCAATCGCCACGGGACCGGGAGGAAGGAGGGAAAGGCGGAGCGGAAAGCGCTGCGCTCTGCCATTCCCTTCATCCAAGGCGACATCCAGCGAGTCAAACAACTCGGGCGATACTTCCGACAGATCCAATAGAAGATGACAAGGACAATGACTGCGATTTTCCTTGATGGAACAGGCGGTAAGCAGAATGGTCAGCAACAAAGCCACACCAAGCCGCCCTCCCGGACGCGCCGCTTGCGCGAATACAAAACCATTAAAACACATAAGCAATCGATAGTATGATATCATTCGGCATAATAAAGGCCCGGCCACCCCGCTCACGGGTGGTCCCGCAACGGGGACAGTCATACAGCGTATATTTCCGGTAACCGCCCCAAAACCCCAGCCCGGCTTCGAGATTCCAATGCGAACCCAGCATATAGGAATACCCACCGCCGAATCCCAGGCCGTAGGCGTCGCCTTCCTGCGTCTGCCGGGAACGGATACCCCCGCTGCTATACTCCATATACTGCGCCTTGGACGAAATCCAAAATCCGGAGTAAATGTGCCAGGGCCACCACCGGGCACCCAGCGAAAAGGTCCGCTGCTTGTTGAGCAATTCCCCATTCTGAAAGGAGAACGGGTTGTATTTGGCCCCTGCCATCACACTCCAGTTACGGGCGACAGCATAGGACACATCCAAGTTCAGCGTACCGAAATTGGCGTAGTCCGCCAGATTGGTAGCCACCGAAAACTTCTGGGCCCCGACCGGGATCCCAGCTGACAACAGAAACAAGGATAACACCGGGGCCAGAAGTACGGCAGGATATTTATTTGCCATAGCGATCAAAAATCTGGTTAATCAGGTTGCGCTTCGCCGGGACGGTGGCAATCAGGCTCTCTCGCAATTTGGCAACCGTATTGATCTCCGGTTTGAGCGAGGCGAAAATTTCTTCCGTCGTCAATCCCCTCTCCTCCAAAGCCGTCAGAATCTGGGGTTGGAACCAATAGCCGCTGCCGAAAGGCGCCCAATGGAAATGGTAGCGCTGCTCAAAAAGTTTGCTTTCCAGATAGTAGGCCCACATCTCCCCGACTTCACAGTAGCCGGCGTTGTCTTCCGTCCCGTTCCCGTAGGCGGCGGTAAAATCACTGGCGATATACGCCTGCAATATATCTATAATATAAGGTGTCCAATACTGGGTGCCTACCTGCGAAAAGTGGCTGGCGTGCGCCATCTCGTGTACGACGCTGGAATAGATATGATAGGGCTGCCCGTAATCTTTCGTGCCGATGGTGATATCCGGCGAGAAGAATTTGAGCAGGAACAAGTACTCCCCCAGGATTTTGGTAAAGATATTCATATCATAGAGCGCACCCTGCTGCATCATCACGGCCGAACTGCAATCCAGCCAGTTGAACATCCAGAAGCGCAAGTTCGACGGCGGAGGGGCAACGCCCAATTCACCGGAAGAGCAGCGTTCGAAATAGTCGTAAGCAGCATTATTGGTGATCCCGCGCGTAAAAAGTTCGTAGTCAGAATCCCTTGTGATTTGATAACTGACCCCTTCCGGACCGCTCCGCCCCAGCGTCGAGACCGAGGCCGGCACCAATATCCAGTTGAAGCCGATGGCAAAGCCTTTGCTGTTTTTGAAGACCACCCGGTAATAAGGATCCCCGCTGTATTTCTTCGGAATGACATAATAGCCATCACGGTCGCAATAGGTGGTGGAGAATTTGATAAATACATTGGTCATAATCTGCGCACCCGCCAGACCGATGGGTTTGCCGCCCAAGTAATGAGGATCGCTGATGGTGATACGGCCCGAAGGCTGGACGGCACCCCCTTTCGTGGAAGGATCCACATACAGGTTTTCATTGCCGGTCAGACGGTAAGCCTCCTTTTCTACCGCATCCCAGTCCACATCGGCCGTCGCCCGCGTATAACCCTGGTTCTCGGACAGGAAACAATGGTCCAGAATCTCATAACGAATGCCTTCCGGAAACTCAAAATCCTTATCCACTACCGCATAATGCCAGGTGATTTCCTGATCGTCCAGTTTCGGATCGTGATAGTAGTCTCCGTCTTTGACAATCTGATAATCCATCGGATGGTCCAGCATCTTCACGCCACAGGCTTCCAGACGGTCAAATTCGTCATCGGAAGCC
>CAMJRT010000092.1 GCA_946408295.1 uncultured Bacteroidales bacterium | reverse complement strand
AATTATATAGGAGAGACAGAGTATGAAAATAACGATTATTGCTTCCGTTGTCTTGATGGTGCTGGTCATCCTGGTGCTGGTAGCCCTGCTGCTGGCGATCAAGGGCGCCCTCACCCCCAAAGGCAAAGTGAAAATATCCATCAACGATGGCAAGAAAGAGGTCGAGGTGACGCCCGGCGGCAACCTGCTGGGCACCTTGGCCGAACAACAGATTTACCTTCCCTCCGCCTGTGGCGGAAAAGGCAACTGCGGACAATGCAAATGCCGCGTCGTCGAAGGCGGCGGCGAGATTCTGCCCACCGAGGTCGGCTTCTTCAACCGCAAACAGATCCAGGACCACTGGCGCCTGGGCTGCCAGGTGAAGGTCAAAGAGAACCTCAAGATTGTGGTTCCCGACTCCGCCCTGTCCGTCAAGAAACTCGAGTGTGAGGTCATCAGCAACGACAATGTTGCGACCTTCATCAAGGAGTTCACCGTCAAACTCCCCGAAGGAGAGCATCTTGAATTCAAGAGCGGCGAATACATCCAGATTGACATTCCCAAATACGAGTTGGACTTCAAGGACATTGCCGTCGGCGAAGAATATCGCGGCGACTGGGACCGTTTCCACTTCTTCGACCTGCACGCTTCCAACCCCGAGAACACCATCCGGGCCTACTCGATGGCTTCCTATCCCGGAGAAAAAGGCATCATCAAACTCAACGTGCGTATCGCTACGCCTCCTTTCGACCGCAGCGTGCCGCGTGAACTCGGTCCGAAACTCCTCCCCGTCAATCCGGGCATCGCTTCCACCTATGTCTTTACCCGCAAACCGGGCGACAAGGTCATCATCAGCGGCCCTTACGGAGAGTTTCTCCTCCCGGAAAACGACCCCGACGATCAGGAATACATCTTCGTGGGCGGCGGCGCCGGTATGGCTCCCCTGCGTTCCCACATTATGGAACTCTTCAAAACCCGCCACACCAAGAAACAGGTGCGTTTCTTCTACGGCGCCCGTGCACTGGTGGAAGCCTTCTACCTGGAAGACTTCGCGGAAATCGAACGGGAGAATCCCAATTTCCATTTCCACCTCGCCCTCGACCGTCCCGACCCGGCGGCGGACGCGGCCGGCGTGAAATACACGGCAGGATTCGTCCACAACGTGATGTTCGAGACCTATCTCAAGGACCACGAGGCTCCCGAAGATATCAAGTACTTCATGTGCGGACCTCCGATGATGGTCGGTGCCGTCAACAATCTGCTGGATTCCCTCGGCGTCGCGCCTGAAAACATCCTTTACGACAACTTTGGCGCGTAGGAAAAATCCTCCGGATTCCGGGCTGGAACCATCCAAAAATTCTCAATTTCACAAAAAGGTCAAGAAAAAGAAAAACTTTTCTTGACTTTTTTAGTTTTTACGATTTGAGAGTTTACATTTGCGGCGTGACCAAAATACGTCAAACAATGAAAAAAATGCGATGGACAGCCCAATCGGCGCAAACGGCAAACACAGTGTCAATCCCGGAAGTTTCCACTGGCTTCCTATCAAAAGGAGGGGTTTCTTCCCTCCGAGCATTTGCTGTTACGCCCCCTGATTTCATTACTTGTTATTTGCTTGCTTTACTTCTCTGGACTGTCCCGCTCTGCCTTTGCGGCTGCCGGAAAGCAACGCCCGTGAGGGGTCTTGACTTCGAGGCGGCCACGAAGCGCAGTTGTGTGCTTCGGCTGCGCGCTCCGTCTTCCCTGACGGAAGGATGGAAAAATGGCGGATCTGTGCCGGACACGCTGGACATCTTTGCCTACGACCCCGAAAACCACGACCGCATAGACTCTTACTCACGCGTCGCCTATGCGGACGAAATACAACTCACCCTGACCACCGGTCCCAAAAAACTCGTCGTTCTTTGCGGAATCGACACCGCCCGCTTGCGCTATGCCGACATTGTCTCGCTGGATCATTTGAAACAAGTCTGCGGGCGGCTGGAAGAAGAAAATCCGGAGAAGCCCCTGCTCTGCGGAACTGCCGGGGTGGATGCCGGTGTCAATCCCCGGGCGACGGTCACGCTGGAGTCCCTGCTCACCCGCATCCGCGTCTCCCGCCTGGCCGCCAACTTTTCGGGATGCAGTTACGAGGGCGCCATCGTGGACAGCGTCCGCATCTACCTGACGAATGTCAGTTGCCGCTGCCCTTTGCTGGCCCGGGACAGCATCCGGGCACAGGACTTTGTAAACTATGGTCGTTGGAGCGATGAGGATATCCGGTCTTTCGCTTCGCCCGGAATGCTCCTTCACACCTTGGACGGGAACCTGACCGCCATCCCCCGCAGCCTCACGGCCTGCCTTTTCTGCTATCCCAACCAAAATCCCGATGAAGCGGCCGGAAGCCCCTTCACACGCTTGGTGGTTGAATGCCGCATCAACGGGGAACGATTCTACTATCCCATCAATATCGGAAGGGGAAGTTGGAAAGCGGCGGGCCCGGCTGAAGGCGTGGCCCGGGGCAAGACCTATGATTTCGACATCACCTTGCGCCACCTGGGCAGCCGCGACCCGGACACGGTCGTCGAATGGGTATCCGCCGGGGTATTTCTCAAAATCGAAGAATGGGAAGAATGCAATGAAAAATATGAAAAATTTTAACGACAGATTGAGGTGCCGTCCCTTGCCCGCGGGAAGGGTGGTGCTGCTGATGCTCCTGCTTGCGTCCGCCTGTGCGCGGGAGCTGTTGCCGATACACGGAGACGATGAGAGAAAAGAAGCCCGGCTCTACATCCATCCGTGCGTCGCCGAAGACAAGGCATTACTGCCTGACGAAGACAAGATGACAGACCTCAATCTGTTTGTTTTCAACGGCAGCGTCATCGAGCAGGCGCTGTATATCCGGGGAGCGCAGCTGCAGCAGATTATGGCCGGAGAGCCCGTCCGCCTGCATCTGGTCAGCGGCTGCCGTTACCGTTTTATCGCCTGCGCCAATATCGGCTACGACCTGCGTCCTGCGACCCTGGAGGAGTTGATGCGCTATCGCTACTACCTCGCCTACCCCGACGAATACGGGCCCGGGATGGCGATGAGTTGCCTAAGCGACACCCAGATGGACGGGGATATGTCCGTCCACTTGTCGCTGCGCCGGCTGATGGCCAAGGTCAGCATCAGCATCGATCGCAGCCGGCTCCATCCGGACGTGACACTGCAATGCCGGGAGTTGCGGATCGGCAACTGTCCGCAATGGGCGACGCTGTTCTCCCCAAGCGCCATCCGGGGACAGGACGACCTGTTCCGCACCGGATTCACCCTCGACCGCAGCCAATGTGCGCCGCTCAATCCCTACGACAACAGTCCCGTCAGCGAGGAAGTCTCGCTCTATGTCCTGGAAAACCGGCAAGGAGAAGTCCCCGCCCTGGGAACGTATGTCGAAGCGCGGTTCGACTATCAGAGCGATTCCCTGTGGACCCTGGGAGACAAACACCTCATCTATCGCTTCCGGCTGGAAGAAGAAGGGCGCTGGGACATACGGCGCGGATGTCACGCCCACATCCGCATCTGCCCGGAAGGAGACGGACTGGGCACGGACACCTGGCGCATCGACCGGAGCGCCCTGGAGTACCGGGATGACATCGGTTGGTACAAAATACACCCCTCAGACTACATTGAATGGCACTTGGGCGAGGAAGTGACCATCCGGGCGGAATACTCCCCTTTGAAAACGCCCTGCACGTTCCGGGAAGAGACGCTCTACACCCACGGGGTGGAGCGCGGAATGTATAGTTACCGCCTGGGTGCGGACGGACGTTCCATCACGCTCAAAGCGCTCAAAAAAGGAAGTTCGATGGTGGATATCGATTTCGGGCCGCCGATCAATGATACCCACTGGGTACTGCTCGTCTGTGAGCCATAAGTTCTCCTTGATAAAGTTTGTTCGTTCTCCGTAAAAGAACCGGCTTCATAAAAAGCGCGTTCTCCCTAAAAGGGCGCTCGCTCCATGAAAAATTGTTTGCGGGGAAATGAAATAATAATTATCTTTGTAGGTTATAGGTAAAAGTGTATGGCAAACGAAATCGAAGAGATCAAACGTCCCGCGCAGGAAGTATATGACGAGAGCAAAGTCCGGCATCTGGAGGATATGGAGCATATCCGCTTGCGCCCCGGTATGTACATCGGAAAACTGGGCAACGGCGAGAAAGAAGACGACGGCATCTATGTCCTGCTGAAAGAAATCATCGACAATGCCATCGACGAGTTTACGATGGGGCACGGCAAGACCGTCAAAGTCATGCTGGACGAAAGAAGCGTCACTGTACGCGACTACGGCCGAGGCGTTCCCTTCGGCAGCGTCATCGACGTATTCAGCAAACTCAACACGGGTGCCAAATATGACGACGCGGTCTTCAAGAAGGCGGTCGGCCTGAACGGCGTGGGCGCCAAGGCCGCCAACGCCCTTTCCGAGGAATTCTATGCCGAGTCCTTCCGGGAGGGCAAGAGTTTCTACGCCCTTTTCCGCCGCGGCGAACTGATTGAGAGCGGCGAAAAGGACAGCGGGGAGCGCAACGGGACGCTCGTGCGCTTCACCCCCGATCCGCTGATGTTTGCAGGCTATCGCTTCCGTGAGGAATATGTGGAGGAAATGCTCAAGAACTACGCCTACCTCAAGAAAGGCCTGACCCTCACCCTCAACGGGAATTCCTACAAGAGCGAAAACGGCCTGCTGGACCTGGTCAACGATTCGCTCAACGAAGAACCGCTCTACGCACCGATTCACCTGATGGGAGACGACATCGAAGTGGTCATTACCCACGGCAACAGTTATGGCGAAAATATCGCATCCTTCGTCAATGGCCAGAACACCCGCGAAGGCGGAACGCACCTGGCCGCTTTCCGCGAAGCGGTCGCCAAGTGTCTCAAAGAATTCTTCAAGACCAATTACAAGAAGGATTTCGCCCCCGAAGACATCCGCCAAAGCATCATCGGCGCCATCAGCATCCAGATTCAGGAGCCTATTTTCGAGTCACAGACCAAAGTCCGGCTCGGAAGTCCCTACCTCTGGCAAAAGGAGGTGCAGAACCCGGATGGCACGCATTCGCTGGACAAAGGCCCTTCCGTGCGCAGTTATGTCAATGATTTCGTGGGACGCCAGTTGGATGACTACCTGCACATCCACAAGGAGGTCGTTCCCATTTTGTTGAAAAAGATTTCCGACTCCGAGGCCCAGCGCCAGGAAATCCAGGGCATCCAGAAAAAGAGCCGGGAACGTAACCGGAATGCTGCCACCTACAACCCCAAACTGCGGGATTGTCTCTATCATTATCACGAGAAGACCCCGAAGGGCAAAGAAGAAATGGCCGAATTGAGCAGCATCTTCATCACCGAGGGCGACTCCGCCAGCGGCACGCTCACCCAGGCCCGCAATGCCGATTTCCAGGCCGTGTTCTCCCTGCGGGGAAAGCCCCTTAACTCCGTCAAGGTCAAGCACCAGAAAGTGGCCGGCAATGACGAGTTGAACTACCTCATTTCCGCCCTGGGGATTGAAAACGACAACGACAACCTCCGCTACAACAACATCATCATCGCCACCGATGCCGATGACGACGGAATGCACATCCGTATGCTGGTGGTGTCCTTTTTCCTTAAATATCATCCCGAACTGGTGCGGCGGGGACA
>CAMJRT010000091.1 GCA_946408295.1 uncultured Bacteroidales bacterium | reverse complement strand
ATCTCCAAACCCATTGCTGCGGCGTCATCTATCATACTGATGAGCGTGGCGGCGTTGAAATTGAAGTACGCACCTTCCCAGCTGTTGAGCAGGGTGGGGTTGATTTTCTCTCCGCCATAGACCCCATTGACGCGGGCCCAAGCATGGAGATTGCGAGAAGCCTGTCCGGCCCCGTTTCCCGACCAAGTCCAGATCATATCCGGTGTGGTGAAGGTCTCGCCGGCCGCCAGTTTATAGGCGGAGGCGTACGGGTTGATGCCTGCGCTGATGTTGAGCCGGCTGATGTTGCGGTCGAAGCAGAGTTTGAAGTTGCCGGACCAAGCCAGGGCTCCCGCTATGACCTCGCCGTAGCGTTCGCTGTATTCCTCGGTGTCGAGGCTGAGCAGGAAGGAGGGGTTGTTGAGTTTGGTGGCCGACACTCCGACGCGGGTCTCGATGACCTTCTTGTCGTATCCCAACATTTCGTGGCTGACATTCATTTCATAGCCCCAATGCCCCCAGAAGTGGGTAAGGAGGTATTTGTCGGCCGTGACGGGCATAAAGGAGGACGCGTATTCCACCAACTCGACGCTCTTTTTGCCGCCGTTTTTGATTTCGCTGTGGCTGACGATGACATTCTCCTTCCGGTAGGCTTGGTAAATGAGATTCACTTCCAGCGCCGTGACATAGTCTTTGAGGGAAATCGTGGTCGTCGTCACATCGTCTGCGACGGAAACCGCGTGTCCCGTATAGTAGAGTTCGGTGTTGTGGCTGCCGTCCGCATATTTAACGTGAAGGGCGGGCTCGTTGTAGTAGCGGCCGCCGACCGTCGGCCACGCCATAGCCGCATCGCCGTACTTTTCAATGCCGTGACGGGTGCGCGAACCGGAAAACTCCAGAAACTGTCCGGGGTCTGCGATTCGCTTCCCGAAATGATAACTGCGCAGAACCCCGGTCTTGTCCACATTGAACAACCACTGGATGCCGTCCGTCTCAATCGCGATAATCTTGGCCTCGACCGAGGGGACGGCGACCACCGTATGCGTGTCTTTCTTTTTGTTTTTAGGGGCGGTATAACCGGTGTCGGGAAGTAGCAGCAGGGCCGCAGATAAAAGCAAGAAGAATCGTTTCATACAGTATGGGATAAAGGATTACAGGTTGTCTTTCTCGATATCTTTAAAGTAACGCCAGGTGTTGACCTTCAATTCTCCGGCGGCCAATTCATCGCACACGATGATGCCTTTCGGATGGGCCTGGAGGGCGGACAGGGTGCAGACGTGGGTGTAAGGGCCCTCGACGGCCTGCTGTAGGGCACGGGCTTTCTTGTGGCCGAAGGCCAGCACCAGCACCTCTTTGGCGCTGAGGACGGTGGCCACGCCCACGGTCATCGCCTGTTTGGGCACTTGGTTGATGTCGCCCCCGAAGAAGCGGGAGTTGACCAGAATGGTGTCGTAGGTCAGGCTCTTGACGCGGGTGCGGGAAGCCAAAGACGAGAAGGGTTCGTTGAAAGCAAGGTGTCCGTCTTCGCCGACGCCGCCCAGGAAGAGGTCGATGCCGCCGGCTTTGACAATGCGCTCCTCATAGGAGGCGCACTCGGCCGCCAGGTCGGGCGCGTTGCCGTTGAGGATGTTGATGTTCTCCTTGGGGACATCCACGAAGTCGAAGAAATTATTCTTCATAAAAGAGTGGTAACTCTCGGGATGCGTTTCGGGCAAGCCGACATATTCATCCATATTGAAAGTGATGACGTTCTTGAAAGAAACGTAACCTTCTTTATACAGACGAATCAATTCTTTGTAAGTCCCGATGGGCGTGGAGCCGGTCGGAAGCCCGAGAACGAAGGGTTTGTCGGTTTTGGCGGCCTTCGCTTTGATGGCGTCGGCGATGTACTTGGCGGCCCAGACGGAACAGGCGTCGTAGGTGTTTTCAATAATAAGTCTCATAGTGTATTAAAACAATTTAACAAAAACTTCAATGGCCTGGTATTCCGCCATACCCAGTTCGTTGTAGAGGCGGGCGGTGTTTTGGGTACGTTCTTCGGCACGCTGCCAGAATTCGCGGGGGTCGTCGCCCGGGAAGGGCATAATGTCCTTCTGGGACAGGTGGCGGTAGATGGCGTGGCGTTTTTTTATCAGTTCATCCGGACTCAAGGGAACGGCCATATCCACGCGGCCGAGTTCCCATTCCATCCAGGCCCCCCGGTAGAGCCAGCAATGGCACTCTTTCAACCAGGCTTCATTTTCCAGTTGTCGAAGCGCTTCCAGCACAGCCTCGGTACACACGCGGTGGGTGCCGTGCGGGTCGGCCAAATCGCCGGCCAGATAAATCTGCTGGGGCTTCACTTGCTGCAGGAGGTCGATGATGATATCGATATCTTTCTGGGTACGCTCGCCTTTCTTGATGCCGCCCGTCTCGTAGAAGGGCAGATTGAGGAAATGGGCGTTGGTGTCTTCGTTGAGACCGAAGGAACGGACGGCTCCCCGGGCTTCGCTGCGGCGGATGGCGCCTTTGAGTTCGAGCAGGGCGCGGGGCTCCGGCTCGCCCGGACGTTTGCTTTCGATAATCTGGCGTACCTCTTCGCGGCGGTCTCCGTAGCCCAGTTCGCGGGCGGCGTCGATGTGCTGATAGACGACATCGTCGTGCACGGCTACATTGCCGGACGTTTCATAGGCCACATGTACGTCGTGTCCTTGCTGGACCAGACGGATGAAGGTACCGCCCATCGAAATTACATCGTCATCGGGATGGGGCGAGAAAATAATCACGCGTTTGGGGAAGGGTTTGGACGGAACGGGGCGGGTGCTGTCATCCGCATTCGGCTTGCCGCCCGGCCATCCGGAAATGGTGTGCTGAAGGTCGTTGAAAACATCGATATTGATCTTGTCGTAGGGCCCGTAGAGGTCGAGCACTTCTTCCAGGGAGTTCTCCAGGTAATCCTTGAGCGTAAGTTTGAGAAGGGGCTTGTGGACGGTCTGGCACAGCCAGATGACGGCCTTACGCAGGTATTTGGGACTCCAACGGCAAGGTCCGATGCGCCAGGGTGCGACAAAGCGGGTCAGCAGCGACGCGGAGTTGTTGTCGGTATAGACGCAGATGTTCTCGTGTCCCTGCAGCAGGGATGCCGGGCAGGCGGGGTTGGCGTCCGCCTCTACCATATCATATACGGCTTGCGCTTTGTCTTCGCCCCAGGCCATCAGGATGATTCTCTTGGCGGAACGCATGGTGGAAATGCCGATGGTGATGGCCGAGGACGGCGTCGCTTTTATGTCGTTGTTGAAATTCTTGGCCTGACGCTTGCGGGAGGTATAGGAGAGCAAAACATTACGGGTACGGCTGGAAGCCGAAGTCCCCGCCTCATTGAAGCCGATTTGTCCTTTTTCGCCCACGCCGATGACCAACAGGTCGAGCCCGTTGGCTTTTTTGTCGTAATCGGCACACCAGGCGGCCAGTTCTTCTTTGGGCATGTTGCCTTGCGGCAGACAGACATTCTCTTTCTTGATATCCACCAGGTTGAGCAGTTCCTCGTTAATCCGGCGGTTGCGGCTTTGGGCCGCTTTCGGATCGATAGGATAGTACTCGTCGATGGAATACACCGCGACATTCGCAAAAGAAAGTTTGCCGGCATTGTACCGGGCCACCAATTCCCGATAGAGGGAAAGAGGGGTTTTGCCGGTTGACAGGCCCAGACGGAAAAGACCGTCTTTTTTCTCACCTATCGCCTTGACGATTTCGTCGGCGACGGCGCTGCAAGCATCATCGGATTCCGCAAAGATTTCTGCGGGTATATGTTCGTAGGTGTGTAGGATGTCAGAAGAAATGCCTTCCAGAATCAGGCCGCCATCTTCCTCAAGAGTGAAATGTTTGTTTTCCATATAAATGATCTATTTCCGTAAATGCAAAAGTAAGAATTTTTTATGGTTCTTGAAATAAAAATTGTAAATTTGTCCTTTGGAGAGCCCGTTCCTTTTGTGAACATTTATTTATTTTTTATGAAAACTATGCGTAAAATGAGTATTTGGGCGGTCCTGTTGATGGCCGTTCTCTCCTGTGCCGGTGGCCCCCGCTATGCCACCCGGGCGGAAAAAATTATGGCGGAAATGAACAATCCCGGATCCGACTATGTGCTCGTCGCCTGCCATCGGGGCGATTGGCGAAATTATCCGGAGAATTCTATTCCCGCCATCGAGTCTGTCATTGCGATGGGCGCGGATATCGTTGAATTGGATGTCAAAATGACCCAAGACAGCGTCATCGTACTCAGCCACGACAAGAGCGTGCGCCGTTGCACCAACTGGAAGGGTGAGCACGGAAGCGGCGTGCATCAACTGACGCTGGCGGAAATCAAGGCCCTCAAACTCAAAAGAGCCCATGGCGTCACGACGGATTCCCTGCGTATGCCCACGCTCGAAGAGGCTTTCCGGGTTTGCAAGGACCGCATCCTCATCAACATCGACCAAGGCTTCCAGTACTATGACTTGATTATGCCCGTCGCCGAGAAGGTGGGAATCACCCGACAACTGCTCATCAAGGGCGGAAACGCGGTGGATTTTGTCAACGCCCAAATGAACCGGTACTCCGAGAAGATGATGTATATGCCCATCGTCAATCCCAAGCGGGACAGTTGTCGGGCGCTGAAGAGTTTCATCGAAGCGGGAAAGGCCAATCCGGCCGACAAGCCCGTCGCTTACGAGTTGTGCTACGACGCGGAATGTACCCCGGCTGATTATCAAGAGGCGGTGGATCTGGTGCGTGCCGCCGGCTCCCGTGCCTGGGTCAACACCCTATGGCCTTCTCTCTGCGGCCGTGGCTATGATGACGACGCGGCATTCGAAGCCTGGAAGAAAACCGGTTCGCCCGCATCCGTCTATGGTGAGATTCTCAAAACCGGAGTTTCGATGATTCAAACCGACCGTCCCGAATTGCTGCTGAACTATCTCCGCAGCATCGGCCGTCATAATTAGCAATTATTATTCACCATGTAAAACCTATGAATACTATGTTGAATACATTGTTTATTTGTGTCCCGCTGGCATCCTTGCTGGCCCTTTCTTTTGCTTTCATTTTCTTCCGCCAGATGCGCAAGGAAGATGAAGGAACACCTACGATGCGGCAGATTGCCCAATATGTCCGCGAGGGCGCGATGGCCTACCTCAAGCAGCAGTACAAGGTGGTGGTCATCGTCTTCGTCGTCCTCGCCGTTCTCTTTGCCATCCTGGCCTACGGATTCGGCGTCCAGAACCTCTGGGTGCCCTTTGCCTTCCTCACCGGCGGTTTCTTCTCCGGCCTGGCGGGCTTCGTGGGTATGAAAACCGCGACCTATGCTTCCGGCCGCACGGCCAACGCCGCTCGCCGCAGTCTTAACGCCGGCTTGAAAATCGCCTTCCGCAGCGGCGCCGTGATGGGCCTGACCGTCGTCGGCCTCGGACTGCTGGACATCGCCCTGTGGTATTGGGTCCTGCAGATGTTCTATCCGGCCACCGAGGCGCACAATCTCGTAGTCATCACCACCACGATGCTGACCTTCGGTATGGGTGCGTCCACCCAGGCCCTCTTCGCCCGTGTGGGCGGCGGTATTTACACCAAGGCCGCCGACGTGGGTGCCGACATCGTGGGCAAGGTCGAGAGCGATCTTCCCGAAGACGACCCCCGCAATCC
>CAMJRT010000090.1 GCA_946408295.1 uncultured Bacteroidales bacterium | reverse complement strand
GCCGCGATATTTATCTGGTGTTCGAGCCGATGGCTTCCGCCCTCGGTATCGGCCTGAATGTGCTGGAGCCCAAAGGAAATATGGTGGTGGACATCGGAGGCGGTACGACGGAGATTGCCGTGATTTCACTTGGCGGCATCGTGGTCCAGGACAGCGTGCGTACGGCCGGGGATGCCTTTACAAAAGATATTCAGGACTATATGCGTCAGCAGTACAGCCTCAAAGTGGGTGAAGTGACGGCGGAGGAAATCAAATGTGCGGTGGGAGCCGTAATCCCGAATCTGCCCCCCGAAGAAGTGCCCGAACCGTTCCGCGTGGTCGGGCCCAATATGATGACAGCCCGTCCGGTGGAAGCGGTGGTGACCTACGAAGAGATTGCCCACTGCCTGGACAAGACCATCAGCAAACTGGAGCAGGCCATCATCCATGTGCTGGAGCAGACTCCGCCCGAGCATTATTCCGATATTGTGGCGGACGGCATTTGGCTGGCCGGAGGCGGCGCCTTGCTGCGCGGTCTGGCCGCCCGTTTCTCCGACAAGATGAACATTCCTTTCCACGTGGCGGAAGACCCGCTCAAGGCCGTGGCCCGTGGAACTTGTATTGCTTTGAAAGATACGCAGAAATACTTCTCCTTCTTGATGCGCTGATGTCTGCCGGTCGTACGAATACCCGTCGGCATTGGCTCAATGCAGCCGCCTTCCTTGCGATGGAAGTGGCTGCATTGGCTTTGATAGGAGCCAACTCCGGAATCCAACGTTCATGGATGGGTGGAATGGTACATACGGTTACGGCCTTTGTCTGGGGGGGCGTCGAAAAAGTGGAACGTTATCTTCATCTGAGGGCGGAGAATGAGTTGCTGTCCGAGCAAAACCTTTCACTCATGCGGATGCGCAGCGGAGAGGTCGGCGTGCATCCGGTGAGTACCGAGGAGTGGACCTTCCTGCCTGCGGAAATCGTCAAACATCAATTTAAGGGCGACCATAGTTATTACCTTCTGGATAAAGGGTCCGACGACGGGGTGCGTGCCACCAGCGGTGTGATTACGCCCCGCGGTGTGGTCGGGGTGGTGGAGGCGGTCACATCGCATTATAGTTACGTGCGCTCGTTCTTCAGCGTGGGGATGACCGTCAGTGTCCGTGAAGACAGCACCGGGGTCACCGGCCCGATGAGCTGGGATGGAAAAGGCCGCAGCGGTGCCTGCATCCGTTCCATTCCCCACCATATTGTGATTCCTCCCGGCCGGGAAATCCGTACGAGTCCTTATTCCGGCTTGTTTCCGTCCGACATTCCTTTGGGGGTAACGGGTGAAAGCCGCTTTTCCAAGGACGGAACACAGACCATCGAAGTTTTTTTGTATGAAGACCCCACCCGCTTGCGCTATGTAATGATAGCGGACAGGGCCTGGCGGGAAGAAATAGAACAGTTGGAACGATGAACCGGAATGTATCTTTTCTCTTTTTCATGCTGTTGCTCGTTCAGGTGCTCATCGGTCACTTGTTCCAGACCGGTCCGTGGTGTGTGCTGACCCTGCTTCCGGCCATGATACTCTGTCTGCCCACCCATTGGTCCACCCTTCGATTGATGGGGGTCGCTTTTTTGAGTGGTCTGGCGGTCGATTTTCTGGTGGACGGCATCCTGGGTCTCAATGCCTTTTCTTTGGTGCCGGTCGCTCTGGTCCGCCGCTTCCTGCTGGTGCGCTTTTTCAGCGAAGAACTGGTCTCCCGGGGAGAAGTGATTTCCTGGCGAAAAGGGGGGCTGCTCCGCATCCTGGGATGCACCCTGCTCTGCACGGCTCTTTTTCTGGTCTTGTATGTGGCGGTGGACGCTGCCGGTGAGCGCGCGTTTCTGCCTTGCCTGTTTACTTTTGGATGTTCCCTGGTGGCCGACCTGTTGTTGTCGGTGCCCGTTTTGCTGGCCTTTCTGGAAAAATGAAAGAGTCCGTGCGCCATATCCGGATGATGGCTGCCCTGGCAGTAGCAGCCTTGATTCTGCTGGGGCGCATTTTCTATATCCAACTGGTGGACGACAGTTACAAGACGGATGCACGCAACAACTCCATGGTCCATATCCCGGTCTATCCGTTACGGGGTATCATCTATGACCGTAATGGACAGATTCTGGTGGGCAACAAGATTTGTTACGATTTGCTCTGTACGCCTACTGCGCTGGAACCTTTCGATACCCTTTTGCTGAGTCAGGTTTTGGGGATCGAAGTGGAAATCATCAAAAGGAAGTTGGCCGAATATACCTCCCGTCAGTCCCGTCGAAAAATCGGCTACCGCAGCGTGGTGATGTTTCCCAAGTTGCCGGAGGAGACCTATATGCGTTTTGAGGAGATTTCCTACCGTTTCCCCGGATTCTCCGGCCAGGCCCGAAGCCTGCGCCAATATCCTTACAACGCCGGGGGGAATCTGCTCGGCTACATCAGCGAGGTGGACGCCGCCTATATCAAGGCGCATCCCGAGTACAAGAGCGGGGATTATGCCGGCAAGACGGGACTCGAATTTTCTTGCGAACGCCTGCTGCGGGGAGAAAAGGGTGAAAAAATTTTCTACCGCGATTCTCGGGGAAGAATCGGAGCGTCCTACCGCAACGGTGAGGCGGACAAGCCGGCGGTGTCCGGAATGGATATTACGACCACCATCGACGCGCACCTCCAGCACTATGGACAGCAACTGATGAAGAACAAAGTAGGCTCGCTGGTTGCCATCGAGCCATCGACCGGCGAGATTTTGACCCTGGTTTCCAGTCCGGGCATCGATGTGGAGTGTCTGGCGGACATCGGTTCGCATTACAAAGAAATCGCCGCCAACCCCTATAAGCCGATGTTCAACCGGGCGGTGCAGGCTTCCTACCCGCCGGGCTCGGTATTCAAACTGGTCAATGCGCTGATCGGTTTGCAGGAAGGAGTGCTCAAGCCTTCTATGCTCTATCCCTGCCACTTGGGTTATCATTATGGCAGAAACAGCCGTCTGGGCTGCCACAGCCATCGTTCTCCCATCAATATGGACGAGGCGATCATGATGTCGTGCAACGCATATTTCTGCTATGTGTTCAAGGATCTCATCGACAACCCTGCTTATGGCAGTTCCGAGAAGGCTTTTTCGCAATGGCGGGCCTATGTGGAAAGTTTCGGCTTCGGTCATAAACTGGGCAGCGATTTTCCCTCCGAGTTGGGCGGCTTTATCCCGCAGGCTTCCTATTATGACCGCTATTACGGTAAGAACGCTTGGAAGGCGCACACCATCCTTTCCCTGTCCATCGGGCAGGGGGAACTCGGCTGTACGCCTTTGCATCTGGCCAACTTGTGTGCCACTCTGGCCAACCGGGGCTATTATTATATCCCGCATCTGGTGAAAGGAAACGGGCAGGTTCCGTTGGATGAAAAATATCGCGAGCGGCATTATACGCAGATTGACACGGCGCATTTTGCCAAGCTCATTCCGGGTATGTACCGGGCGGTCAATGCCGGTTTGGGCAGCGGGGCGACGGCCGGTGTAGCGGCGGTCGAGGGGCTGGAAATTTGCGGCAAGACGGGGACGGCCCAAAACCCGCACGGGGACGACCACTCCGTATTCATTTGTTTCGCTCCCCGGGAGAATCCGAAAATCGCCGTGGCGGCCTATGTAGAAAATGGCGGTTTCGGAGCCGCATGGGCGGCGCCTGTCGCCTCTTTGCTGGTGGAGCAGTATCTTTCCGGTGGCATTTCCGAAGCTCGCAAGCCCTTGGAAAAGCGGGTGCTGGAAGGGAATCTAATGCATAAAGTGAAGGCGAAATGACCGCACAGATTGCACAACGAAGTCTGCTGAAGACCCTTGACTGGTATTTGGTCGGGGTCTACCTGCTGCTGGTGCTGATCGGCTGGCTCAATATCTATGCCTCCGAATACGATCCGGAGAATGTGCGCTCCATCCTTTCCTGGGAGATGCGCAGCGGGAAACAACTCGTCTGGATCGGGACCTCCCTGGGGCTGGGCGTGCTGATTCTGTTTTTCATTTCCCCGCGCAGCCTGGAGACGCTTGCGCCTTTGCTGTACGGCATTATGCTCCTGCTGCTGGTGGCGGTCATCTTTTTGGGGGCCAATACGCGGGGCTCCCATTCCTGGTTTGTGCTGGGGCCGGTGAGTTTCCAGCCGGCGGAACTGTCCAAAATCACGACGGCGCTGCTGCTGGCCAACCGGATGAGCCGCTACAACTACCGCCTTTCAAACCGGCGCGATTTTCTCCAGACGGCGGCCATCATTCTGCTGCCGATGCTCATCATCGTGGCGGAGAATGAGACCGGCTCGGCCCTGGTGTATCTTTCCTTCCTGTTTATGCTCTATCGGGAAGGTCTCTCCGGCTGGTGGATCCTGCTATTGTTGATGCTGGTTGTCGTGTTTATCCTGACGCTGGTGCTTTCGCCCTATGTCGCCCTGTTGGTGACGATGGCGGTGGCTGCTGGATGTGTCTTCCTGCAAAAAAACAACTTTCTTCTTCTCCTTTCTTATTTGCCGCTTGGCTTGCTGCTGGCCTATTACCCCGCAATCTATCATCGTTGGATGGAAGGAGGAATGTTCTCCTTTTTCCGTCCCGACCGGGTGTTGCTGACGCTGGCTTCGGTGATGGTCATCGGCTATCTGGTGAAGGCTTGGAAGGAAAAGAATTCTTTCCGTATGTTCGTGGCCATCGCGCTGGTGCTGGGACTGATTATCACGCGGGTGGTTCCGTGGGTATTCCAAAATGTCTTGCAGGACCACCAGCGCATCCGTATCGAAGTGCTGCTGGGGATGAAAGAAGATCCGGCCGGCGCCGGCTACAATGTGCGCCAGTCGATGATTGCCATCGGTTCCGGCGGCTTCTGGGGCAAAGGCTGGCTGCAAGGGACGCAGTCTTCCTACGGTTTCGTGCCGGAGCAGAGTACGGACTTTATTTTCTGTACCGTCGGGGAGCAATGGGGTTTTGTGGGCTGCCTGCTGGTCATCGCGCTGTATGTTTTCCTCATCGGGCGCATTTTGGTTTTGTCCGAAGGTTCCCGGGAGTCTTTCACGCGCATTTACGGTTACTGCATCGCAGGCATCATCTTCATTCACCTGATGGTCAATGTCGGAATGACCATCGGCCTGATGCCGGTCATCGGCATCCCGCTGCCGTTTTTGAGTTATGGCGGCTCGTCGCTCTGGTCTTTTTCCATAATGATTTTTATCTTTGTATCCTTGATTCGTAACGAGAAGAAATATTTCTTATGAGAATACTGCACATTACGAATAATTATCCTTCGGAACGAAATCCGGCGTTCGGGGTTTTCGTCCGTTCGCAGGTGGCGTCGCTGCAGGCTGCGGGGGTGGATAGTGCGGTGTTCTTTGTGGACGGGCGGGGGTCGTTCCTGCGTTATCTGTGGGCCTGGCTGCGTCTGGTGGGACATTTGCTGACGCATCGCTACGAGGTACTGCACTGCCACCACGCGCTCACAGGTATCTTGCTTTGCCTGACCGGGGCGCCGCTCTTTTCCCGTTGCGTTCTTTCCTACCAGAACAGTCCTTCTCACGAATGGGGGAAGGGTACGTTCCTGCTGCTGTATCCTTTTTTTCGGCGTATCATCCTCAAATTCCGGGACAATGGGTATGCGGACTATAAAAAAGTGAGGGTGGTTCCCAACGGCTGTTCCTCCGAACGCTTCCGTCCGATGGACCGGGCGGAGTGCCGTCGGGTATTGG
>CAMJRT010000089.1 GCA_946408295.1 uncultured Bacteroidales bacterium | reverse complement strand
AAGGAGACTGGTTCTACGCCTTGGAGGAATGGATGGAACTCCACGAAGACTGTGCCGCCTGCGGTCCGAAGATTCTCAGTTACCAGGAACGGGACCGGTTTGAATATGCGGGCGCGGCGGGTGGTCTGATGGACAACTATGGTTACAGTTTCTGCCGGGGCCGCATCTTGTCTTACACGGAAAAAGACGAAGGACAATACGATCTGCCGCAGGATGTCTTCTGGTGCAGCGGAGCCTGTATGATGGTACGGGCCGAGGCCTGGAAAGCATTGGGCGGCTTTGACGGGCGTTTTTTCGCCCACTTCGAGGAAATTGACTTCTGCTGGCGGGCCAAACTGGCAGGCTGGCGCATCAGTTATGTCCCCCGCAGCGCTGTCTGGCACATCGGCGGAGGCACGCTGCCCTCCGATTCCCCTTGGAAACTCAAACTCAACTACCGCAACAACCTGCTCACTATATGGAAAAACGAGGCTCGCACGCGGGCATTGCTGGTATTTTATGAGGCCGTAACGGAACTGATCCGCACGGAAACCGATGATTTCACCGGCTGGTTTGCCTGCAAACTGTGGCTGGAAATCCAGGACAGGGAATTTCTCGTCAAATTGGGCAGTCAAGCTGCGATGCTGGGTCTGGCGCGGCGCAACACCCTGATATGGCGCAGGATGGTATTGGACGGACTGTCCGCGCTCGTTTACCTGTTCAAAGGACAGAAAGCGCGTTTCAAAGCGGTCCTGGACGCCCATCGGGAGTTCAAGGTGCTCCGGAATGAAAGTCAGCAAGAAACCCGGGAATCCATTACCGCTTGGCTGATGGAACGGGTGGAAAAAGGAGACGCAGAAAAAATACTCTATATGGAATTCGATGAAGAATCCGGACTGGAGACAGGTATCAAAGCCCGTTATAATGGATGCATCCTTCCAACCGCCCTGCGTAAAAAAGAGAATGCCCACGAAATAATCAACAAGGAGATCAGATTATGAAGATCATCATTGCCGGCGCCTGTGAAGTTGGCTCCCATCTGGCGAAATTGCTTGCCGCATCGGGCGGCAACGACATCACGCTCATCGACCCTGCGGAAGATCGTCTGGAAAGCGTTGCAGAGACGGCGGACATCATCACCCTCTGCGGAGACTCCTCCTCCATCAAGACGCTCCAGGAGGCCGGTGTGTCCAAGGTTGACCTGTTTGTTGCCGTACATCCCGCCAGCCAGCAGCACCTCAATCTGGCCAGCGCCTTGCTGGCCAAGAAACTCGGCTGCCCCAAAGTGGTCGCACGGGTCAGCAACGAAGAATACCTCTCCTATGACAACCGTATCCTGTTCACGGATATGGGGATTGATTTGTTGTTCTACCCCGAACAAATCGCCGCACAGGAAATTGCCAATTCGCTCAAAAACGCCGGTGCTTCCGAGAGCCTGGATTTCGCCCGGGGACGTCTGCAACTCTCCGTTGTCAAGTTGGACGCCACTTCTCCCATCCTGGATGCAAAACTTTTGGATGTCAGTCGCGAGATAGCCTCCCAGGACATCCATTTCCGCATTGTCGCGGCGTCGAGAATGGGCGAAACCCTTATTCCCGGACCGGATTTCAAGTTCAAGGAAAAGGATACCATCTATCTGGTCACGCTTCGCGAATCGCTTGAACCTTTGCTGCGTTCGCTCGGGGTGATGATGCTGCAGGCCAGACGCGTAATGATCCTGGGGGGCAGCAATATCGGGCGTATGGTAGCCAAACTGATAGCGCCCACCACGCAGGAAGTGAAAATCATCGACCGAAGCCGGGAGGTTTGCCTGGAGTTGTCGGAAGAATTGCCCTCTTCCGTAAAAATCATCAACGGAGACGCACGCAACACGGATTTGCTCATCGAGGAAGGCATCAGCAACTGCGATGTCGTCATCGCCGTCACCGACAACGCCGAGACCAATATCCTTTCCGGCGTAGCCTCCAAGGGCCTGGGGGTTCCCAAGGTTCTCGCGGATGTCGAGAATATCGAATATCTGCGGTTGGCGGAAGAAATGGGCATCGACACCACCATCAATCGCAAATTGATTGCGGCTGCCAAGATTTTCCGCCTTACGCTGAGCGACAAAGTAAAGTCTATCCAATATATGAACGGAACCAACGCCGAGATACTGGAATACGTGGTGGCGGAAGGTTCCGAGATTGCCGACAAAGCACTTAAAGACATCGATTTCCCGTCCGGCGCCATCATCGGCGGCGTCATCCGGGGCACCGAGGCCTTTATTGCGATAGGCAGCACCCAGCTCAAGACCTATGACCGCGTGATGGTCTTCAGTACACCGGCCGCCACTCCGGCGGTGGACAAATGGTTTAAGTAAGATGCTGCGTACCCTGTCGGTTGTTTGGGTGATCGGTCTGGCATTGACCGGAATGTTCGCAGGCAAAAGCCATCGGGTGGCCTTGGTTTGCGGACCGGCAGTGCAGGACGCGGCACAACTGGATACAGCCCGCCAAGGGCTGTACCGCCGCTTGCGGGAAAGGGCCGACATCCGGCAAATCATCTTTATGGGCGACCTGGTGAAGGATGACGCTTCTTTGCTCTCTCCCACGCGCGCCACGCTGGACTCGCTCTCCTGTCCCTGGTTTTGCGTGCCGGGAGACGCGGACAGGAATTTCTACCGGCCGGCGACCTCGCTTCGCCCGGGCGGCCATCTCCCCTCGCGTGACCGGGACTTTGTCACCTGGCAGGCAGTGATGCCGTCATCGGACACCTCCTGGGTTGCCTGGGGTATTCGCTGGATTATCCTCAACAATATCCGCACGATTTCCCGCACGCAGGCCCGGACGCTCAAAGCGCAGGAAAAAGGACTGTATGTCGGCAACGATTACACAGGCGGACTGAACGAGCGGCAGAAGCGTTGGCTGGAAGATTGGCTCATTCGTACGCCGGAGCGTCAATGGATTGTCCTTTGCACCCATCTGCCCCTGTCGCAATGCGCCGGAGCCGACAGCCTGGCCCATATTCTCTCACGGCACAAGAACACCCGTCAGATTTGCGCCGTCCCCTGCTCCGATCCCGAAGTCATCTCCGTCTCCGGCCACGGAGGCATCTATACCCTGGATATCAGGAACGGAGGCTGGTAGGCGGATGAACGGGAGATTCGGTCATATTTTTACGTGGAGAGGAAAACGCCGGCCCGGGTTGCTTCCGATATGGCTGGCGCTCGTTATCGTCGCTTCTTGCAGCACCACGCGGGTCCTGTCCGAAGATCAGGAATGGCTGGCCAAGAACAAAATCATCGTAAAAGGAGACAAGCAATACAACGGCAGGGAATTACAGCCCTACATCAAGCAAAAAGAGAACAATTCTTTCCTGTTCGGTTGGAAGCCCTTCCTCTATGTGTACAACTGGCAGGACGGGAAAGGCAAGGGCTGGGACAAGTTCGTAAAAAAAATCGGAGACCCGCCGGTCATCTTCGAAGAAGGTCAGGTCAGCAGTTCAGAAAAGAGTTTGCTGGGCCACTTGGATTACACCGGATACTATCATTCCAAGGTCAACAGCGAAGTGGTGCGTAAAAAGCCCAAGGAAGTGACGGTGACCTATTATGTCGAGCCCGGACCGCGCAGGCGCATCGATTCGCTGGTCTATCAACTTCCGGCCGACTCCACCCTGCGGGCCATTTTTTGTGCGGACACTGTCAACAGCACCGTCCGCAAGGGAACCTGGCTGTCCGAAAAGGCCCTGGATGCAGAGGCGGACCGCGCCAGCGCCTATCTGCGCAACAAGGGCTACTACGGCTGGTCGAAAGCCCATTTTTCCTACGAAGCGGACACCATCAGCCGGCCCGGGACAACCATCCTGACCATCAAAGTGGCCCCTACGGTCGAAAAGCGTGATTTCGGCCCGGTCACCATCGATTATCCCGCCCCCCTGAAATTCAATGAAAAAGTCCTGCGCGGGCTCAACACCATCCGCCCCGGAACGCCCTACAGCGAAGAGGTCGTCAACAACACCTACTCCCGCTTGTCGCAGTTGTCCCTGTTCAGCAGCGTGAGTGTGGAAACGTCCGTGGGAGAAGACGGGCGCGTGCATAGCGCCATCCGTCTTTCGCAATCCAAATTACAGGGATTCAAACTCAACTTACAGGTTTCCACCAACACCAACTGGCTTTTCGCCGTCACCCCGCAGATATCCTATTTCCACAAGAACATTTTCGGCGGCGGAGAGTTGTTGAATGTCAGTTTGCGGACCAATCATCAGTTTCTGATTGGCAACAAACTTTCCAGCAACGAGGTCGGCGCCTCCGTCAGTTTGCGTTTCCCCAAATTCCTCCTGCTTCCCTACAGCGCCTTTCCCCGCCGGATGCCCCATACCGAAATCAAGGGAACCTTCACCTTCCAGCACCGCCCGGAATTCCGGCGCTTCCTGGTTACAGGGGCCTTCGGCTACGTAGGCAATTTCAACAACCTGCTTTCCTACCAGTTTTACCCCATTTCCCTGGGCATCATCCGCATTCCCTACATCGACGCGAATTTCCTGGCCAGTATGACCGATAATCCGTTCCTGCTCAACTCGTTTGAAGAGCACTTGGATGCCGGCATCAACGGGACCCTGTTTTTCAAGACTTCGCCGCAGGCCGTTCCGAAAGAGTCCTATTTTTACTCCCGTTTCAACCTGGATTTGTCCGGCAACCTGATTTCCCTGTTCAACAAACTGTTGCCCACCCGGGGAAGCGAGGCGGAGGGAAGCGAGTACCGCGTGCTGTTCGGCCTGCCCTATTACCAGTACGCCCGGGGCGAACTCAGTCTGGTGGAAACGCTGCGTCTGGGAAAGGACGAACGGCAGTCATTGGTCTTCCGTCTGCTGATCGGAGCCGGTATCGGATACGGAAACTCCATTTCGATGCCCTTTGAAAAGTTGTTTTATGCGGGCGGCTCGAACAGTATGCGGGGATGGCAGGCCCGTACGCTCGGACCGGGCGCCGGACCTATGTATGACTACTTCGTCATTCCCAGCCAGGTGGCGGACGCCAAATTCGAGTTCAATGTGGAATACCGCTTCCCGATGTTCTGGAAAATCGAAGGAGCCGCGTTTGTAGATGTGGGCAACATCTACAACATTTTCAGGAATACGCAATACGCGGCCCCCGACATATACAAGTCAGCCTTTTCTTTCGACCATCTCGAATCGCTGGCCGCCAACTGGGGCGTCGGACTCCGTCTGAATCTGGACTTTATCGTCATCCGGGTGGATGCCGGCCTTCGCTTTCACGACCCGCAATACGAGAAAAGATGGGTGGAATTCAAGCGGATGTTCTCGAAAAACGGAGCAGCCATCCATTTCGGCATCGGCTATCCCTTTTGATATTATCGCATAATTTCGTACCTTCGCACCCAATTTTACTATTTTGCTATGTTTTCTTTTCTGATTAGTATCGTTGCGCTGATTTTTGGCTATGCTTTCTATGGACGCTATGTCGCCCGTGTAGTCTATGCGGACCCGAACCGGGCCACCCCGGCCACCCTTCACGCCGACGGAGTGGATTTCATCAAGGTGCCTAACTGGAAGGTGTTTATGATCCAGTTCCTCAACATCGCGGGGACCGGTCCCATTTTCGGCGCCATTATGGGCGCCAAATTCGGCCCGGCCTGCTTCCTGTGGATTGTCTTCGGCTGCATTTTCGCAGGGGCCGTGCACGACTATGTCAGCGGCATCATTATGGTGCGCAAGGACGGGTTTTCCTACAACGAGATGATCGGCTATATCTTCGGGAAAAAGGCGCGGGCCGTCGTAACGATGCTGGTGACGCTCCTGTTGCTGCTCGTCGGGGCCGTGTTCGTGTACAGCCCGGCCATCATCCTGAGCGATTTGGTATCTTCCACCTCGATGATGTTCTGGGTG
>CAMJRT010000088.1 GCA_946408295.1 uncultured Bacteroidales bacterium | reverse complement strand
ACTACGGCGGCATCGCCCTGATGTGGCGCGGCGGCTGCATCATCCGCAGCGTCTTTCTGGAGCAAATCAAAAAGGCCTTCGACGAGGAGGCAAGCCTGGACAACCTGATGCTCGCCCCTTGGTTCCGCGCGCGTCTGGCCAAGGCCCAGCAAGGCTGGCGGCAGGTCGTTTCGACGGCCGTGCTCTCCGGCATCGCCACACCGGCCCTCAGCGCCGCCCTCGCCTACTACGACGGCTATCGCTGCGACCGCTCCCCGGCCAACCTGCTGCAAGCCCAGCGCGACTTTTTCGGGGCCCACACCTACGAACGCATCGACCGCCCCCGTGGCGAATTCTTCCATACCCGCTGGAACCCATAACCTCCTGATACCATGAAGCGCATCTCCACTCCTTTCCGACTGACGCTCGGGCTGCTGCTCGCCTTTTCCCTTTCCGCCCAAGCGGAAAATCCGGCTCCCGTCCAACAGGCACGACCCTATATCGGGCACGACATCCGGTCTTTGTCCCCATGGGGCCCCTATTCCAAACAATATTACGGCATCAGTCACATCGAGGATCTGCAATCCGGCGTGCAAGTGGAGTTTTTCCTGATTCCGGGACAATACCGCCGCAATTTCAAACTGCCCTGCTGTCTGTTCGAATCCGGCGTACACCCCTGGCAGGTCTCTCCCGATATGCGCCATATCTGCTTCCGTCACGACATCGAGTGGAAGGACCAGGTCTATGTGGACGCCGTCTGGCACCGTCTGGATGAAAGCCGTATCCTGCTGGAAGCGCACTGCGTCAACCGCACGGACCAGCCCCAAAACCTCAACCTGCAACTGGCCGTCCGCAAATCCGGCGGGAAAGAAGGAGAATGGACGCCGGCCCTCCGCACGGGCGGGCAAGAGATGGCCCTGCGCTACCCCGGGATGGAAAACGGCTATGGCGTGGCCTGGAACTTTCCCTATTCCGAAATCCGGGAATGGAATTGCGCCCGACTGGAGGATTTGATGCCCTATCACACGCACAACCATACCAGCCGGCGTTTCAAGGGCGACTTCAAAGGACATTACACCGTCAATTTTCTCCGTCCCGTCGAGTTGAAAGCCGGACAGGATACGACTTTGCTGCAACTGGTGGCCTGCGGCCCCGCCGAAAAAGTGGACAGCCTGCTGCAAGCCTTCCACCGGCCGGGCGAAGACCTGCGTCTGCTCGCATCGGCCCGGCAGGAAATGGAGGATGACGGCGCCCGGGCCGCCGGCGACAACCCCTATGCGTTCGGGAAACAACTGATGGAAGCGACGCTGCTCACCAATGTCGTCTATCCCATCGATGCGTTCGGTTCCCCCATCCGTCATTTCTGTCCGGGCAAAAACTGGAACAGCCTCTACACCTGGGACTGCGGTTTCATCGGCTGGGCGATGAGCGAAATCGATGCGGGACGCGGCTATGAAATCATCCGCCAATACACCACCGCCCCTGAAGAAGAGGCTCCCTTCGTCCATCACGGCACGCCCCTGGCGATACAGATTATGGCCATCGGGGATGTGTGGGAACGCGGCGGCTGCGACCAGGCGCAACTGCAGGAAATCTATCCCCGGCTCAAACGCTTTTATGACTATATGACCGGTCCCCGCTTCCGCAAAGCGAGCGGCCTGCTGGAGACCTGGAATATTTTCTACAACAGCGGAGGCTGGGACGACTACCCTCCGCAATGGGCGCTGCGTCCCCAGAAAGAACTGCGCGCCCGCACTACGCCGATGGTTTCCACCGCCTACTATATCCGCTGCGCGAAAATCCTGCGGATGCTGGCCGCCCACCTGCAGAAAAGCGACAAGGCCCGCGAGCGGGTCAAGGGCTACAAAAACGACCTCCGGCAACTGGACCGCGACATCCGGGCGATGTCCAAAGGCATCCTCGACAACGCCTGGGACGAACGCACCGGCTATTTCGGCTATGTCCACCACGATGAAAACGGCAAGGCTACGGGCATCTATCAATGGACCCCCGAAATCGGCATTCCCGCCCAGTCCGGCACCCGGTCCTACGTCCCCAAGCCGGAAGAAGCCGCACCCGGACACCGTTGGCCGCATTTCAATATGGGTCTGGACGGAGTGACACCGCTGGTCGCCGGCATCACGACACCGGAACAGGAACAAGCCCTGCTGGGTCACCTGTTCACTCCGGGACAACTCTGGAGCGACTGCGGCATCACGGCCGTGGACCAGACAGCCCCCTACTACCGTCCGGACGGATACTGGAGCGGCACGGTCTGGCTCCCGCACCAGATGATTCTGTGGAAAACGATGCTGGACAAAGGTCGGGCCGACCTGGCGGAAAAAATCGCCCGTACCGCATTGGACAATTGGGAACGAGAGTGCGAAGATTCGTACAACTGCTACGAACATTTTATGATTGACAGCGGACGCGGCGGCGGATGGAACAACTTCTCCGGCCTGTCCTCCCCCATCCTCAACTGGTACAATGCCTACTACACCCCGGGGATCGTATCCACCGGTTTCGGCACCCTGGTAACTCGGGCGGAATGGGACGCCGACCGGTCAAGCGTCACCCTGCAATTGGAATTTGACCGGTACCTGGTCGGAAAAGAGGTCAGCGTGCTCGCGCGTCTGACCGACCGCCTCGTGGAAAAGAAAGTCAAAGCCGCCGAAAAGCCGCTCACCCTGCGCATCGAATAAGCGAAGCGCCCTGCGCCTCGACAGAATTTATTGCAGATTCAATTCGATGGGTTTCTCGCTTTCCAGCGGAAGCCACACCAAGGTAGAAACCCCGTCCCAGGCCTCGACACGGCCGATTCGGGCGGCCTCACAGGCCTGTCCGTTCACCGTAATGGCGGACAGCGGTCGCGCCAGTCCCTTCAGCACCAGACAAAGTCCGTGAACCGGTTGCCGGGCTGAAGCCTCCATGCGGAAAGCGAGCGCGGGCGCATCGGGATTCACTGCCAACACATAAGCGCGTTGCGTCCTGTCGTACGAAACTTCGGAAACCAGGCCGTCCGCCTCTTGACAGACCATCTTCGGAGCGTCGAGCCAGGAATGGGCCAAGGGCAGAAGGGAGGCCGCATCCCCCTCCGTGCAGCCGCAAAGCATCAGTTTGGTCATTTTCCACACCCCGTCGCCGGCGTCGGACACTTTCTCGCAACTATGCACGGGATTGTACTGGGTGGCGGTATAGGTATGGGCGGCGGCATCGGCGACACAGGCATAGCGGCCGATGACATAATCCTGAGTGACCGGCCAGTGATTGCGCCAGGGGAAATCGGAATAATCGGACCAACGGCCGGCGTAACGGTCAATGGCCGCACCCACCTGCCCCTTTTCGTTCAAGCCGTCGCCGTCTTCCAGAATCAGGTAGGGATTCCAACGGCTCTTGAGATACGTCACCTGGATATTGGCCCGGTCGAGGGAGGGCTCGTCCTGACGGCGTTTGCCCTCGAAATTCCAGGCATAGGTCGCGCTGCGGCCATCCATCGCCGCGACGGACATAATGCGGGAAGCATCCAGCACATCTTCCGGACGCTGGTCGGGATGGAGCACCTGCAGGCTCTGGCACCACTCGTACCAATCCTGCGGACGGGAGGTCCACACCTCCATTTTCCGCACGCCCGTGCCATCCGGATAGAAGATATAGGTCTCTTCTGACCAGTCGCCCCACAGCGTTTCCTCGTTCCGGTAAGGGAACTTGAGGTTCACGCCCACGGGCGCATGCCGCCACTGGACGACCGTCCGTGCCGGCGTATTTTCCAAAATGCGCACGCTGGAGAAGTCCGCGTGCTTGTCGCTCATCGATTCGCAGCAGCCCCAGCCCGTCACCTTCTTGCGCTCTACAAACTCGTTGCTCATCCAGTTTCCTTTTTCCGTCACAAAGCAGGGAGCGTAGGAAATTCCACGCCAAAACACGACTTTCCACGGCCGGGCCTCGCCGAAGGCCACCACCACATCGGGGGTCTCCCCGCGCCAGCGGGCGTCGTAAGCGGGATAATAGCGCAGCGGAATGTACCAAGCGCCGAAGGCGAGCCCCTCGGGACCGGAAGGCAGGCGGCGCGGAGCAAAACCCGGGACTTCGCTGCCCGGAGCGGCCGGGCGGACGAATTTTTCTTTGAGAATCCGGGCGTAGGCTTGCTTGTCGGTATCAATCGTCAATTCATCCAAGGCTCCGTCAAAGGAACTGTAGATGGGAATGTGCTGGTTCTCGAAAAAAGAGGGAGTTTTGAAAGGAGCGCGGCCCAGCCAAAGCGGAAGTTCCGCCTGGTTCACCCACGGCAGTTCGCAAGCCGCCTTGGCAACTTCGCGGCCATCGACGGCCAGATACAGGCCCGCGCCGGCGCGGAACTGACAGGTGATGCGCGACCACGCGCGCAGCGGAAGGGCGGAAGGACTCTCGACCGCCACCCACTCCCCTGCGGAAGCGACCTGGAAATGCACCCGGCCCGTCGCATCCAGCCACAAGGCCCAGCCGCCGGCGGCAGCATCCGCCCAATCGGGAAAAGGAGCGGCGCCGCGGATGCGGCAGGCCAGCGGGCAAGGACTTTTTGGGAAAGCCAGCGGGCAAGCCCACACATCCACGGTGAAATGACGTTCGGGAGTAGGCAATTCCGCCGCCGCTACAACCTGACGGGAGTCAAAACCGTCAAAGAATGCGGCCTGCCCCTTCACACCGGGCACAGAACCGTCCTCAAACGACAAGGTAAAAGGGGCCGCGAGAATCGCGAATATGAGACTGATAACCGTCATATACGTCCGGCTTCCCTTGCTCCCTACTGGTCCGTATATTTAAAACTGGCCAATACGGGGTAGTGATCGGAGATGTAGGTAACATTCTCATAGGTGTTACTATCGACTCTATATTCAAGCGACTTGAGCGGGCCGCAGTAGAAGATATGGTCGATAATGCCGCTGCCTTTACCCCAATCGTTATTGGTGCTTCTATCCCGAGAACCCGATTTTACCGCATCTGAACGGGCGTAGCCCATGGGCGCATTCTTCAGCAATTGCAACTCATCCTTATCAAAGGTAGTATTGAAATCACCCAACAGAATCACAGGGTTCTGGCAAGCGGGACCCAGGCCCTCGCCTATCAGCTGCTGCATCTTGTTGATATGCAGATTGCTCTCTTGCTGTCTGATGCCGGGAGCCGTCGAAGTCATATTCTTGTTGTTCTGGTAGTGGGTGGCAAAGAACCAAACGGGACGGGACGCGTGGGTCTTGTCTGCAAGCTTGCCCCAGACCGTGATCAAGGGGTGCGAAGACTGGAAAGTACCGTAGTAACTACCACTTTTCTGCACAACATTTTCGCAAGCGTTTATATCCGTATGCCAAAAGCGGCCTTCTTTAGAAAGAGTGAAACGGTCTTTCCTATACATGATAGCGCAAGATGACTCGGTGGTCTTGGACGTTGTCAGAATGTTGGCGCCGCTCTCCCTTCCGATGCCATAAAAGCCATACTCGCTTTTCAGGTTGTCGTTAAGATAGTTCGCCTGCGCCTTCTCCACCTCCTGCAAACCGATGATGTCGGGCTTGCGGGTCTGGATGAATTTAAGCACGCCCGCCTTGCGGTTGTCCCAATTATTCTTGGAATCTTCTTCTACGGCGCTCCCGTAACGAATATTGAACGTACAGACAAGCAGGTCAGCTTCCTCGACCGTCTTCTGGGACTGGTCTTTCCCCTTGCATCCGTCCAGCGGAGCAAGAAGAAAGGCCAGCATACAGAAATAAACAACTCTTTTCAAAGACATACGCAATGAATTAATCGACGAAATCGACATAAATCTTATGTTTTTCTTCATTGTAATTGGTGCCCCAAAGTAGGCTCGGTGTTGATTGAGAGATGGCCGTGCCCAGAACGGAGCCTTTTACCGAAATGC
>CAMJRT010000087.1 GCA_946408295.1 uncultured Bacteroidales bacterium | reverse complement strand
TCGGGTATTGGGACTGGAGCCGGAGGGGCGTTATCTCCTTTTTATCGATGCCAATGTCCGTCGCGCCGCCCGGAAGCATTCCCAGAAGCGCAGGGACCGTTTTGACGTCGTGCTGACCCGCCTGATCGAGCGTTTCGGCGGGCCGGTCCATCCGCTGATTTTGCAGGAAGAGGCCCCTGCAAGGATGCCCCTTTGGTATAATGCCGCCGATTTGTTCTTGCTGACCAGTGATTATGAGGGTTCGCCCAATGCGGTCAAAGAATGCCTGATGTGCAATGTGCCGGTGGTGGCGACGCCGGTGGGGGATCTGCCCTATCTGGCAAAGTACTGTCCGGATTGTCACGTGGTTTCGAGTTTTGATGCGAAAGCCCTGGCTCAAAAAGCCTGGGAGGTGATGACGGGCGTGACCGGGGGCGCCGGGCGGGCCTTGGCGGGGGACGGGCTTGCTTCAGAGGGGACCGGCTCCGATAGCCTTTCTTCACGGGATGCGTTGCTCAAACTGGGCTATGGGCTGGAAGATACGGCCCGCAAACTGATTGAACTGTATCGCGGCCTATGATGGATGCGTGTATCATAGTCACTTGGCGTTGCCCTTTCCGCTGTAAGATGTGCTCTATCTGGC
Source organism: uncultured Bacteroidales bacterium (assembly GCA_946408295.1). The sequence goes on along the minus strand of CAMJRT010000087.1, from coordinate 5,266 downwards.
GGCATCCTTCCGCTTGCTCGGAAGAGTTCGCGCCGTCCGTGCTGGAGAAATTGCCCCGGATGAACGCCGTCAATATTACGGGCGGAGAGCCTTTCGAACGGGAAGATTTGGAGGAGATTGTCCGCATCCTTGTGCCGCGCAGCCGCCGCATCGTCTTTTCCACCAACGGCTGGTACACGGAGCGCATCGTTGCAATGGCGCGGAAATATCCCGAAGCGGGATTTCGCATCAGCCTGGAAGGACTGGCGGAGACTAACGATGCGTTGCGGGGTGTTCCGGGCGGTTTTGAGCGGGGGATGGAGACCCTGCGGCAGTTGTTGGAACTGGGCCGCAAGGATGTGGGTGTGGCCATTACGCTCTCGGGAACCAATCATCGGGATTTGTTGCCGCTGTATCGGCTGGCCCGGGAAAGGGGGCTGGAGTTTGCGACGGCGGCGGTCCACAATTCTTTTTATTTCCACAAGCAGGACAATGTGATAGCGGACAGGTCCGGCGTGGCATCCGTACTGGATGAACTGGTGGATTGTATGTTGGCCGAAAACAGCCCCAAATCCTGGGCCAGGGCTTATTTCAATGCCGGCCTGAAGGGATATGTGCTGGGCCGGCCCCGTCCGCTTCCCTGCCGGGCCGGGAGCAGCAACTTTTTCGTGGACCCGTATGCCAATGTGCTGCCGTGCAATGGAATGGCGGAGGCGATGGGGATGGGCAACCTGGCGGAGGCGGCTTCTTTTGAGGAAATCTGGAACAGTCCCCGCGCGCACGAAGTCCGTGCGGCTGTGGCTTCCTGCGGCCGCAACTGCTGGATGATGGGGACGGCTTCACCCGCCATCAAAAGCCATCCTTTGACCGTGGCCGGGTGGATTGTCGGAGCGAAGTGCCGGCGTTGCCTTAAAAAGGATGCAAAGAAGGAAGGCGCGGAATGAAAATTTTTTTCATAGGAGGCCGGGATATCTTTTCCGTCGGGGGCATCGAGAATTGGATGCTTCATCTTCCGGTGGCGTTGGCGTCCAAGGGGTATGATGTCACGGTCTGCTGCGAAAGCGATGCGGACGAAGTCCGTTTTTATCGGGATGTCCGTATCTTGTATATCAAGGCGCCGAAGAGCAAGTATCTTCGCAAGATTTGGGCTTCCCGCCGGGCGACGCTCCGGGCTTTGGAAGAGGGATGCGACCTGATTCATTACAATGTCTGGCCCAGCGCCGTCTGGAGTTTCCTGGCGGAGCGGAAAGGGGTGAAGACCCTCTTGATGGGGCACGGTTTTGAGTGGAAAAGAAGCAAGTACAATGGGCTTCAACGCGCTCTTTTGCGGCTTTGCGAGGCCTGGGCCGCCCGTCGTCACCGGCACATCGTCCTGTGCAGCCGGGAGCAGACGGACTGGTATGTCAAGCATTATGGCTGTGCCGGCAGGGCGGTGACTATTCCCAGCGCGGTGGACCTGCCGGAGCCTGCGGGCTGGGACGGAAGCGTTGCGTCCGGCGGGGCAATCCGGGGCGGGCGTGTTGCGTGGGAGCGTCCGTACACCCTGCTGTATATGGGCCGTATTTCTCCGGAAAAGAATGTGGATTTGCTCATCCGGGCCTTTGCCCGCATCCGGGTGGAACGAGGGCTGACGGCCCGGCTGGTGATCGCGGGTTCTATGGATGCGTCCGGTGCGTACGGGCGGAAAATCCGCCAACTGATGGACTCCTGCGAGGCGGTGGAGTATGTGGGGGAAGTGTTTGGCGAGGAAAAGGAGGCATTGTTGCGCCGTACCCATCTTTTCTGCCTGCCTTCTTCCATCGAGGGGCTGTCCGTCGCTTTGCTGGAAGCGGCCGCCCACCGCATCCCGGTGCTGGCTTCCGATATCCCCTCCAATCGCGAGGCCCTGGGAGATGATGCCATCTGGGTACGTCCCGACGACCTTTCTTCCCTCGAACACGCCTTCCGTTTTCTCTTTCCCGCTGTCTCCGCCGAAGCCCGCATTCGGGATATGCTGGACCGCCACGCCCAACGCGCCTACGAACGCATCGCCGGCCATTTCACCTGGCCCCGCACCGTCGCCCTTTACGAGGAGTATATTCGGTCAATCTAAATGTTGCGTGAGCGGTTCCGCCCTTTCGGGGGCGAAAGGCCCGGGCAGGTGTCGACGGAAGAAGGGCAGCCCCCGATAGGGGTTGGTTGTATTTGTAGAAAAATCTTTATATCTTTGTGGTGATACCGGGTTTCTCGTGACTGCCCGGCGGGGTTGGTTATGCAGAGTGTATGTAGTATGCCTCAGGTCAGTATCGTTATTGTGTGTATGAATCGTCCGGACAACTTGGTGCCGTGTCTGGACAGTTTGCAGCGTTATACCTCGATATCCTATGATATTTGGGTGGTAGCGTATTTGTTTGATAAGGCGGCGCTGGCGAAGTTGCAAGCCGATTTTCCGGATGTGCATTGGGTGGAGAGCGACGAGATCAGGGGCTTTGCGGAAAACAACAACCTGGCCCTGCGGCAGGTGAGCGGAGAGTTGGTGCTGTGCATCAATGATGATACGCGCATTTTTATGCCTTCTATCGATTGTCTGGTCCGGGATTTTGCCAAATTGCCCGAAGACGCGGCCATTCTTTCCCCCAAAATCGATTTCCCCAGCGGGGAGATTCAGACCTGCGGACGACCCCGTCAAACCGCCTGGAAATATATTCTGGAACGCTACCATCTCGATGGAAACCAGCGCAAAGACGATACCCAGGGAAAGCGGCCGGTCACGAATTCCATTTTCCGGACCACCGATATCAACGGCGCCTGTTTTCTGATCCGCCGGGATGTCTTCGAGGAGTTGGGCTGGTTTGACGAACGGTATTTCTTCACCCCGGAGGATATCGCCCTCTCCACCCTGGCCCGAAATAAGGGCTATGGCATCTACGTGGATGTGGATGCGCTGGTGATTCATTACCACCACAAAACGGCCCGCAAGGTCATCACGGCCACCAAACCGGCGGGGATGCGCGGTTTTCTGATGTTCCACAGCCGGGGGCGTGCCCTGCGCTATTTCTTCCTCGGCTGCATCGTGTGGTGGGCGGAATTCTGCAAATTCTGCTGGGCCGCTCTGCGCTGCCTGTTCAATTCCCAAAAGGGCCTTCGCATCAAGCGCACGGTGTATGCGCATAATCTGGCCAGCATTTTTACCACGAAAACCCCCAAGGAGATTTTCTTGAAATATTATTCCCGCCTGCCCTAATGTCCGCACCCGAGCCCATCCTGTCCGAAAAGAGCCGCCGTATCGCCCGCAATACAGTTTTTCTGTATGTGCGGATGCTGGTGCTGCTGGGTATCGGGCTGTTTACCTACCGGATTGTGCTGCGTTCGCTGGGCATCAGCGACTATGGTATCTTCAGTGCGGTGGGCGGCGTCGTCACGATGTCGATGCTGGTGATGACAACGGTTTCCAATGCCATCAGCCGTTATCTGATGGTGGCGCTGGGAGAAGGGGACGAGCGGCGTCTGAAGACGGTGTTCGGGACCAGTCTGGCCATTATGGGGCTTTTCTGCTTGCTGATTCTGGTGCTGGTAGAAAGCGTAGGGCTCGGGTATTTGCATGGGAAAATGCTCATTCCTCCGGAGCGGATGACTGCGGCCTCCGTCGTCTTGCACGCTTCGCTCCTGCTGCTGGTCGTCCAGTTGCTGACCACGCCCTATCTGGCGCTGATTACGGCCCACGAACGGATGGATGCCTATGCGTATCTGGGCATCCTGGAAGCCGTTCTGAAATGGGGGGCGGCCTTGCTGATCGCCTCTTCTTCCGCCGACCGCCTCGTTCTCTACGTCTGGCTGTTGCTGGCGGTGGGGGTGCTCACCCGGGCGGGTTATGTGCTTTATGCCGCCGTCCGTTTCCCGGAGTCCCGCCTTCCTTTCCGCTGCGAAGGGGCGTTGATGAAGGAGATGGGGGCTTTTGCCGGTTGGAATTTCCTGGGTTCGGGAACCTATATGCTCAGTACCCAGGGCATCAACCAACTGATGAATGTTTTCTTCGGGGTGTCCGTCAATGCGGCGCGGGGCATCGCCGACAAGGTGGAGCAGGTGGTGCGCCAGTTCGCCACCAATGTCGCGGTCGCCATCAATCCGCCTTTGGTGAAATCGTATGTCGGCGGAAGTCGGGATTATGCTTTTGAACTGGTCTGCAAAGGGGCCAAGTATTATTTCTGGATATTGTGGGTGCTGACGCTTCCGTTCCTGACCGACGCGCCCGCCATCCTCCGTTTGTGGCTGGGAACGGAACTTCCGCCCGAGGCGGCCCTCTTCACCCGCTTGACCTTGTTGTGCTTCCTGGTGGATTTTACCCCCAACACGCTGGTGACCCTGGAGCAGGCGCACGGGAAAATCCGTCGCTTTTATCTGCTCACCAGTGCGGTGACGGTGCTGGTTTTTCCGCTGACCTGGGCGCTGTACCGGGCCGGACTGCCGGTTTGGACGGCTTATTTCGTCTTTATCGCCGTGTACTTGCTCAAGGATGTCGTGTTGCTGCTCATCGCCCGGCGCGATACGGATTTTTCTATCCGTAAGTTCCTGCGGGAGGCGCTGCTGCCGATGGGGAGCGCCGTGCTTCCGTCGGTGTTGGCGGCGGGACTGCTGGTGCTCCTGCTGCCGACGGTGGCCTGGCGTTTCTTGCCGGTGGCTCTGGTGGGGGCGCTCTCAGCCGGACTGGGCGTCTGGCTGGGCGGCCTGACCCCGGGAGAGAAGAATTTTGTCCGTTCCAAGTTGGCAAGAAAATGAAAATCCTGGCTGTCGTTGTTGCTTACAAGCCCGATGTGGAGGCTTTGCGCTGTCGCCTGGCGCGTTATAGCGATGCGGTGGACCGGATTTTTCTGTGGAAAAATTCTCCGTTCGAGTTCGCGGGCGAGCGGCTGGTCGAGGCCGGAGACGGGACCAACCGGGGGATTGCCTATGCGTTGAACCGTTCCTGGGAGTATGCCCGGGAGCACGGCTATGACTACCTGCTGACGATGGATCAAGATTCCGAATGGGAAGATTTTCCAGCCTATCTGCAGGCGGCGCTGGAGGGTCCCGTCGGCCTGTACGGACCGCGTGTGAGGCCCAAAGGCGAGGCGGCGGCCCGCTCTGCTGCAGATGGCTCGGAAGGCACAGGCCCGGCAGACCCGGAGCCGGCAGGCGCTGCGCGCTATGAGCCGACGGATTTCCTGATTACATCGGGGATGCTGATCGCCCTGCCCTTGCTGGAAGAAATCGGAGGCTGGCGGGAAGAGTTTTCCGTGGATGCCGTGGACGTGGATTTCGTCCTCCGGGC
>CAMJRT010000086.1 GCA_946408295.1 uncultured Bacteroidales bacterium | reverse complement strand
GCGCCAAAAAAGCCGAATTGGCCGCAAACACGCCGGCAAAAGCATTGGAAAACACTTTATCCGGATCCGCCCCCTCTTTGCTGGCAAAACGGAAACAACCCGTTTCCAAGCCCATCACCAACAGCACCTGCAGCATCGCGATATAGGCGGACAACTCCGTCACGACCCCGTACTGCTCGGGCAGGAGCAGCCGCGTATAGATGGGGACAAAGAGGAAATTGACGATACGGGCGAGGATGGTACTCAACCCATAAACCGCCGTCTCCCCCGCTAGTTTTTTCAATGCACTGGCCATTTTATCTCAATCGAATCGTATCAAAGAAAAATAATCTCGTGCAAAAATAAGGAATTTCACCGATAAAAAGATTATCTTTGTATGTTATATGTAATAAGGATATGAATTTGCTCAAACCCCTCGGCGTTGACGACCCCCATTCACGCAGAGTCTATATCGAAACCTACGGTTGCCAGATGAATTTCAACGACAGCGAAGTCGTACTCTCGATTTTGCAGAAGGCGGGGTATCGGTACACGGAACGGATGGAGGAAGCGGACGTCATTCTGGCCAACACCTGTTCCATCCGGGACAATGCGGAGCAGCGGATACGGGGACGGATTGAGCAATTTGCTTTTCAAAAACGGAAACGCAAGGGGGTGCTTGTGGGCATCCTGGGCTGTATGGCGGAACGGCTGAAAGAAGAACTTTTGGAAAACAGCACCGTCGATTTGGTCGTAGGCCCCGACTGCTACCGCCGCTTGCCCGAACTTTTGGAATGCTGCCAAGTGGAGGGCAAAGGCATCGACACCCTGCTCTCGCGCGAAGAGACTTACGCGGATATCGCGCCGGTCCGGTTGGACAAAAACGGGGTGAACGCCTTCATCTCGATTATGCGGGGCTGCAACAATGTATGCTCCTATTGCGTAGTCCCCTATACTCGGGGCGTGGAGCGCAGCCGCGAGAGAGGAAGCATCGTCCGGGAAGCCTGCCAACTGTTTGAAAACGGCTATCGCGAGGTGACGCTGTTGGGACAGAACGTGGATTCCTACCGTTGGACGGCAAGCGATGGAACGGTCGTGGATTTTGCGGACTTGCTGGCGCAGGTGGCCGCCGTCAATCCCCTGCTCCGCGTGCGCTTTTCCACCTCCTATCCCTCGGACATCAGCGACAAATTGCTCGATGTGATGGCCTCCCGCGAGAATATCTGCCGCCACATCCACCTCCCCGTCCAGTCCGGCAGCGACCGGATGCTGGAGAAGATGCGTCGCAAATACGACCGCGCCTGGTACCTCGAGCGCGTGCGGACCATCCGCGAGAAAATCCCCGATTGCGGCCTTACCACCGATATCATCGCCGGATTCTGCTCCGAAACGGAAGAAGACCACCAAGAGACTTTGAGCCTGATGGAAGAAGTGGGCTTCGATTCCGCGTTTATGTTCCAATACTCGGAACGGCCCGGAACGCTGGCGGCCCGTCATTACCCCGACGACGTGCCCCCCGAGGTCAAGACCCGCCGGCTGAACGAAATCATCGCCCTGCAGATGCGTAAAAGCGAAGAGCGCTACGCAGCCCAGGTCGGGACCACGCAGACCGTACTGATTGAAGGGCCGGCCAAACGGGGCGAAGGAAGCCTTTGCGGCCGGGCGTCCAACTATATGATGTGCGTATTCCCGGGCAACGGCCATCACGCCGGCGAATATGTCCGCGTACACATCAATGCCGCTACGCCGGCTACGCTCATCGGGGAGATTGTGGAATAAAAATGATTGAAAATGGAAACGGAAAGAAACATTGACAAACTGGCCGGACACTTGATGAACCTGGGCGTTGCAGCCGCCATCATCGCTTTGTGCCTGTATTTTCACAGTGTCCTGATTTACATTATTCTGGCTTTCATCGTCTCGCTCATCGGACAGCCCCTGACGGTGGTCCTGCGCAAAGTCCGCATCAACGGACGGACCGCCCCGGACTGGCTGCTGGCCATTCTGGCCATTATCTGCATCCTCGGCGGCATCCTGCTGATTGTCACCCAAATCATTCCGGTCGTAACGGGTATTGTCCGGGATGCCTCGCTGTTCAAAAACATCCATATGCCCGAAGGGAATCTCATTGACAATGTCAATCAATGGATTGCCGGCGCCATCCCCTGGCTCGGTGCGGATTTCGACGGAGTGGGCCTCGTCCTGGGTTATGCCAAGGACTTTATCGCAAAAATCAGTCTGACGGGCATTCTGGGCTCGCTGGCCTCTACGATGGTCGATTTCATCATCGGCGGATTCAGCGTCGCGTTCATCGCGTTCTTTTTCATCAAAGACAACCAATTGTTCCGCAAAATCATCGGCGCTCTTACGCCGGATCGGCTGGAAAAGAAGGTCGGACAAGCCATCGGAGACATCGAACGCCTGCTGTCGCGCTATTTCGTAGGACTCATCATCGAAATGTTCGGGGTCGCACTGATTAATTTTCTCGGTTTGTGGCTGATCGCCCGCATCGGGTTCGGCTACGCCGTCGGTATCGCTTTCATCGCGGGGATTCTCAACATCATTCCCTACATCGGTCCGCTCATTGGAGAAATCCTGGGCGTAACCCTTTGTTTCGTCCTCAAATACGGGTCCGGAACCGGACTGGATGTCAACATCTGGTTTTTCGCCCTTCTCGTGTTGCTCATTATGTTCTCCGCACAAATGATAGACAATTTCATCTATCAGCCCCTCATCTATTCGAAAAGCATCCAGGCGACGCCGCTGGAGGTCTTTATCGTCATCCTGCTGGCCGCCCACATCGGCGGGGTAACCGGGATGCTGGCCGCCATCCCCGCCTACACGGTCATACGCGTCATCGCCGGACGCTTCTTCTATGGCAACAAGGCCGTACAGCGCTTGATGCCGGATATGAAAAATGAAGTCAACAACAATAATAACAACCCTTTTTAAAATTTTATTGCTATGAAAGCCAATACTTTTTTTGCTTTGATGACCGGCCTCGCCGCGGGCGCGGTCCTGGGAGTATTGTTTGCTCCCGAATCGGGAGAAAAGTCCCGGGAAAAACTCAAAAAAGCCGTCAAAAGTCGCTTGGACGACTGGGAAGAGGCTTGTGAGAAAGAGGAAGAAAACGAAGAAAAACAAGAAAGCGATGCAGAATAATGAGACAAGCCGGTTCACCTCGCCGCTGGAGAATCTGAGCCGGGACGCACGTGCGTATCTGAATGCAAGTCTGGACGACGTAAAACTCAATGTGGCCAAGGGGCTTTCACAGGCCTCCTGCACCCTGACCAGCCTCATCTTGCTTTTCATTATTGCCGGTATCTTTTTGCTCGCCCTTGCTGCCGCCTGCGTCATCTGGCTGGGCGACATAATGGGCAGTTACTCTCTGGCCGCCCTTACGATGGCCGGCTTCCTGCTACTGGTATTGCTGATGCTGTTTCTGCTTCGGAACCATCTCTTCAAGAACACCTACAGGACTTTGTTCCTGAATTTGTTCTTCCCCGACAACACCCCGAAAGAAGAACTGGACATCGTCATCTTGAAAAATCAAGTCAAGATCAACAAGCAAGAAGCCAGACTGACCCGCAGTTATATGTATGCGCGTGAGTACTATACTCCATCCAGACTGGTAGGTGAAGCCCTTTCGCGTATCTTTGCCAAGAGCATCGACATACCTTCCGACAGTTTCATACCGGCTCTGATTCGTTTCATTTTCGGGAGCAAGAAAAAAAAGAAATAGTCTTTCTCCGATGAAGACGCTTCGTTTGGCCGGATTGTGCGTATGGCTGTTGCTCCTTGCAGGCCAGCAGGCCGGAGCGCAGTTCTATCTCAACGGGGAAGACCCGGGGGGATTGCGTTGGCGCAGCATCGAGACTCCGACCTATCGTTTCATTTATCCCGAAGGCATCGACTCGCTGGCGCGGGAATATGCCCGGATAATGGAAATGACGGCTCCCGCCGTAGGACGGTCGGCCGGCGTCAGGCCGGGCGGATGGCAATGGGGCGGCAAAACCGCCGTCATCCTGCACAACCAACTGGCCGTCTCGAACGCCACCGTAGTCTGGGCCCCCAAGCGTCTGGAAATCTACACCAATCCGCAGGCTTACGAAGCAGACCCCTTCCCGTGGATTACCAATCTCGCGCTTCACGAACAGCGGCACATCTGCCAGATGCAGATGGGATACAAGGGGGTACATCGGGTCCTGAGTTATATACTGGGAGAAATGTGGCCCGGAGCCTGCGCCGGCATCTATGCCCGCAACTCCTGGCTGGAGGGCGACGCCGTTATTGCAGAAACCGCCCTGTCGCGCAGCGGTCGTGGCCGTACCGCCGATTTCCTCAATTATTATATGATGTCCTTCGATCAGGGGAAATGGCGGAAGTTAGGTGCGTGGCGGGCCGGGTCGGAACGCTTCGATTTTCCGGACCATTACGCGTTGGGATATTTGTTCTACAGCGGTGTACGGGCTTTTTACGGAGAACCGATGGTCAGCGCCAAATTCATTGAACTCGCCGGAAAACGACCATTCGGGCTCATCAGCAACAAACGGGGTACGATTCGCAACATTACGGGGAAAACACCGGGGAAAATCTTTCCGGACATCGCCCGCAAGACCTATGACATCTGGGCGGAAAACGCCCGTGCCCGCGCCCCCTACACCCCCTCGGACACCCTTACCGGCCCACATTGGTTCGATACGGACTACCACCATCCGCTGATTCTCGAGGACGGGATATATGTCACAAAACACGACAAGTCACGCACGCCTGCGCTGATTCGCATCGACAGCACGGGACGTGAGCGCTTTATCGGTTTCAGTGCGTCCTCGGCCAGTTGTCTGCACCCCTCCCACGACGGCAAACGTATCTGGTGGAGCGAAACGGTCTCGGATGCGCGCTGGACGCTCGCCAGTTACAGCATTATCCGTTACCGGGATATCATTCGGAAGGGCGAAGCGACTGCGAAGAACGGGCCCCTGATGCTCGAGGGAGAACCTGCAGCCGCGTATGGTCGCTTGAGGCTCGGACCCGCCCGTGACCTGACCCGTAAAACACGCTATTACAACCCTTGCCCTTCGCACGATGGACAGCACCTGGCCGCCACCGAACATCTGACGGACGGGCGTACCGCCATCGTTATTCTTTCTACAGAAGACGGCAGCGTCTGCCAACGGATTATGGCGCCGGATAGCCTGCAAGTGGTGGATGCTACCTGGCTGGAAGACCAACTGTTCGCCAGCGGAATCTCTCCCTTGGGCTTCGGCATCTATCGGGTTGACCGGGAGACGGGGCTTGACTCAAAAGCCCCCGAGGAGGGCCGTGGCGCGAAAGCCTCCGGTTCGATGGAGGCGGCTTCCGCCCGCTGGACCTGCCTGCTCTCCCCCCAACCGGTCAAAATCCATCATCTGGACGGGGACGAAGGGGTGCTTCGTTTTTCCAGCGACCGCAACGGTAGCGACGAGTGGTACGAGTTCGACCCCGTTTCCCTAAAATTGTGGCAACTGACCTCCTTGCGTTACGGCGGAGAAGGATTCGAAGAATCTCCTTATGACGGACGGGCGTACTATTCGCTCAACACCTTGCGCGGACAGATGCTGGCTTCTACTCCGATAGACAGCCTGATGCGCCGCGAAGTCTCTTTTGCCGACATTTACCATTACCCCGTCGCCGACTCCCTCTCCAAGCAGGAAGCGAGACTGGCCCGGGCGGAAGCGGATGCCCAGGCCGAAGCGGGCGAAACGGGCGAGGCTGGCGGGCCGGGCATTTCCGATGTGAGCATTTCCGAGCCCCGGCATTACAGTAAATTCGGCAACCTCTTCCACTTTCATTCCTGGACGCCTTTCTATGCCAATGTAAACAACATCAAGGAGATGAGCTACGACTATTATTACGACCTGGTCGGGCTGGGCGTCTCGGGCTTCTCTCAAAACGAACTGGGAA
>CAMJRT010000085.1 GCA_946408295.1 uncultured Bacteroidales bacterium | reverse complement strand
CTCTCCGTCTTGTTGGAAAAGGTCGCCCGCCTTTTCCTGAATATAGCCATATTCACAACTGGGGAAGGAGGGCTCGATGCCCAGACAGACGATGCTCTCGCGCGTCCCGCAGAAGGCCAGGGCGCAGCGGCTCGTCCGGGCGAAGGCATCCCAATCCGGGACATAGGCGTCCGAAGGGGTGACCATTATGCGGGCGTCCGGATAGCGCAGGGCTATTTTTCGGCAGACATAACTGATGCAGGGGGCGGTGTTGCGGGCCACCGGCTCTGCGAGAATCTGTTCGTCGGGCAGTTCGGGTAGTTGCTCGTGAATGAAAGGAAGGTATCTTTCGGCGGTCACCACCCAGAAGCGGGCTTGCGCATCCACTTGCAGGAAACGCTCGTAGGTGAGTCGGATAAGGCTCTGGCCGCAGTCCAGCAGGTCCAGGAACTGTTTGGGATGTTCCGCTTCCTACGCCGCCGGCCATAATGACGATATGGGTGCTCATAATTGCGGGGTGTTGAAAAATGCCAGGGCGGCATCGATGATGGTTTTTCTGTCAGCGGATTCCAGAAGGCTCTCCAGCGGAAATCCGAGGCTGACGGCTTTGTAGCCGGGCCCTTGATAGGCGACTCCGGCAGATAGGTTGTTGTCTTGATAACGGAAAATGGTCTGTGCCGTTTTTTGGGCGGGAATCAGGCCGTCCGGAGACTCGACACGATAGAAGTCTGCTCGGTTGTCGGTGCAGAAAGCGGCGCCCTGCCGGATGTTCACGGCATCAAAGCCCTTGTGCGGATGCATCGCCCGGACTTTCCCGCTGCGGCTGGCCCGGCCCGTCATCCAACGCCATCCCAGGGTGTTCTGAACAAAGGATTGGGCCTGCCGGCACCGAGCCGTCGTATCTGCGGCAAAAATGGGGTCCCACAGGTCACTGGCGATATAAGAGCCGGAGACCAGCAGGTGGGTCCCGCCGTCGGCACTTGCCTGCAAGCGTTCACACAGGGCGGCCGGAAACACTTCGTAACGGACTTTCCCGCGCTCGTCGCGATGCCGCGTCTGTTTGCCGCAAATCAAGTCAATCAGGAAAAAGGAATCGCCGCCGAATCGTCCCCGGGCATAGGCGGAAGCGGATGAGGAGCAATAACTGTAGCCCTTTTCAAAGAAATCCTCCCCGTGCAAGACCGGGTAGTCCATCCGGTTGCCGCCCCGGACCTGTCCGGCATAATCCTGCCAACTGGCTCCGAAGCCCGGGCAATGGTCGTCCAGCCACGGGCGGTCCCGGCGGGATTCGTACATATCGCCGATATAGGCGCAGTCGCTGCCATATCCCACGCCCCCGTCCAATGTATAATCGAAGCAGGCCCGTTCGTCCCCCTCAATGACGGCAGGACCGGAAATACGGTCGAAATTATTGAGAATCAAAACGGTTCCCTTGCTTTCCGGGGCCAGGCCCGCCGACAGGGTTTCGGAAGGAAAACTGCAACCGCCGGCATTGGCCGCCTGAATGCGGAAGGCATAGCGATGGCCTTCTTTCAAAGGGACGCGCGTGCTCCACATCCCGTTCTTGTCGCGCCTGGCTTCGATACGCCGTCCCTTGTCAAAACCTCCCTCGTCCATTCGGGTGGACAAGAGAAACCATTCCGCTTTCGCCGTGGGTTCGAGGCTGTCGGTTCTTTCATACCAGGACAGCGTAATGTGCTTATCTTTTCCCAACCGGGCCGCAAAATCTTTGACGGGAAGGGGTTGTACGCGGTAGGGGATGCGGTATCGGGTGCTGAGGTATTTCAACAGGCCTTTGTAGATGCTACGGGACACACAGAACCGGAAAGCAGGGTCAAGCCCTTGTTTCATATCGTTGAAACTCTGGTGCGAGAGGACTTCCAGCAGCATCGCGGGAACGGCGGGGGTCCGGCTTTCGCTATAAGAGCGGTCCCATAATTCGCGCCGCCGCCATTCGGGGTGGAATTGGGCGCGGATGTCATCGACAACCTGGCTTTGGACGAGGTCGGCCAGTTCGCGCTGGCATTGCCGGTCTTCCCCGGATGGGAGTTTGCGGGAATGCTCGCACATCAGGGTGTAGATGGCGAGGGTGCCATAGGTGGAGTCTGCAAGGTGGAAGCCGGCATTGGTGTGCAGGGCAAAGGAAATATCCAGCGGAATGTTCAGCCCGCTTCGCAGGGATTGGGGATGGCCGTCCGCATCTTTGGGAGGAAGATACCCTTTGGGATTGACGCGGGAACCGCCGCTGAGCCACCCCACCCACGCGCCACGGGACATAAAGTCGTCCCGGTAGTCGTGTTCGTGCCTGTTCTGGCTGTAAACGGTACTGTCCGCCCCGGCCCATTGCAGCCAGTAGCGGGCCCCTTCCGCCCAGCGCGCCTTGCCGGAAACGGCCGGCGGGCAGACGATGGCGGTATCTCGGGGATAGCGGGCGATATTCCCCATTCCGCCGCCCACGCGCACGGCATCGCCGCTCACCCTTCCTTTATCGGAGGCTTTGTTGTCCAGAACGACGAAACTGCTGCTGTCCATCTCGAAACGGCCCAGGTGTACCCAGGTGCCGCCGCCCATCTGCTGATTGACGAGCAGCAGCGTGGCGCCTCCCCGGTGATGAACCGTGTAGCGGGCGGCCGTCGTGCTTTCGGGGAAAGAGGGATAGCATGCATAGACGCTGTATTCGCCTCTTTGGGGGATGTTCGGGTGCCAGGTAAGGCTGGCACCGGCTTCCCGGCCCCCTTTTGTCGTCAGGTAGGTCCCGCTTCCGAACGGCGTCTGTGTCCCGGTATAGGTCTCTTGCGTATCGGCAAAGCCTCCTTGTCCTACTTCCCATTTTCCTTGTTGTTCCATTCGTCCGGTACTGCGGGAGGTGTCGCCTCCGTCGTTGTCGGCAATGGATTCGAGCGATGAGAAATCGCGTTCCCGAGGCAGCAGCACCACGGCCCCGGCATTTTCCAGCATCGGGACCAGGAAGGGGATGACAAAACTCGTACTGAATACATCTTCAAGGGTGCCGAACAGGGGCGCCCGCTGCCACAGCCAGCATTGATGGGTCTGGTTATAATAATGACCGTGGCTGTTCCAGACGGCGATGTGCCGCCCGGAAAGCCCTTCTTTGAAAGTATCCCCCGATGCGTCTCTGACCAGTGCCGGAACCGCTGCCGGCGCTTTGGGGAGCGAGTACGATGATTTCGCGGCTTTCCCGTCCCGGGTGTAGGGAGCGCAAACCATTTGGTCAACGGTGTTCCCGCCTATGAATATGCGATCGACGGGAAGGTTTTTATACGGATGGGGAGCCAGGTTTTTGAGTTGTTTCTTCAGCCAGGCGACATCCTCCTTGCGAAAGGGATAGTCCCCCAGATTTTCTTTGAAGTACCAGTCTGTCCGTCCGGCTCGTTTAAGGATGCGTTTGAGGGTGATTTTTGTCCGGACACCCCCTCTTGCTTCCAGTAGAACCGACAAACTGTCGCAGAGTTCTGTTTTCGTTGTCACTTCCCCGGCTCCCGAAAAGAGCGGAGAGCAAAGGACCAGACCGATGCACAACAACCATTTTCTCATCTCTTGCCCCCTTTCCGAATAAAAACAATAAGGCTGATGATCAGGGTTGTGATTCCCATCCCGAGCGTGTTGGCCAGGAGGTCGCCCCATTCAGCGCTGCGATTGTCGGTAAACAGGGCCTGCATTATTTCCACGGTTCCGCTGTACGCGATGCCAATCAGCAGGACGATCAGCAGGAAGCGTCCCGTATTTTTTTCCGGATAAAAGGCCCAGAACGCCAGGGCCGGATAAGGCAGGTACAGCAGGAAATGAATGACTTTGTCCATTTGGATGCCCATAAACGTCTTCCACATACCGGCAGGCCCTTGAAAAGTACCCAGACACAAACAAAGGATGGCAATCACATAGACCGCCAGTACGCCTCTGCCTGTATTTCGGACGCATCGTGTCATTACAGGGCCTGCATATCAATCAGTTTCTTGTAGTAGCCGTCCCGTGCGATCAATTCTTCGTGACGTCCCCGTTCGACAATGACGCCTTCGTGCATCACGCAGATTTCATCCGCGTCCTTGATGGTGCTCAAGCGGTGGGCGACGGCAATCGTGGTGCGGTCTGTGGTGAGACGGTCGAGGGCTTCCTGGACCAGTTTTTCAGATTCCGTATCCAGGGCGGAGGTCGCTTCGTCCAGAATCAGAATCGGGGGATTCTTGAGGATGGCGCGGGCGATGCTGATGCGCTGGCGCTGTCCGCCGGAGAGTTTGCAGCCCCGGTCGCCGATGTTGCTGTCGTAGCCTTCCTCTTTTTCCATAATGAAGTCGTGGGCGTTGGCGATTTTGGCCGCGGCTATGACCTGTTCGCGGGTGGCGTTCTCCACGCCGAAGGCGATGTTGTTGAAAATCGTGTCGTTGAAGAGAATCGCTTCCTGGTTGACATTGCCGATGAGCGAACGCAAATCCCGGACTTTGAGGTCGCGGATGTCGGTGCCGTCTATGGAAATGCTGCCCGACGTTACATCGTAATAACGGGGTACGAGGTCGACGAGGGTGGATTTGCCCGAACCGGACTGCCCGACCAGCGCCACCGTCTTGCCTTTTTCCAAGGTGATGTCGATGTCTTTGAGCACTTCTTTGTTGCCGTCGGGATAAGTGAAGCAAAGGCCTTTGATTTCGATGCGGTCTTTAAAAGCCTCAATTTCTTGGGCGTCCGCCTTTTCGACGATGTTGTTCTCGGCCGCCAGGATCTTGTCGATGCGTTCCATCGAGGCGAGTCCGACGGGGATGTTGTAGGACGCCCGGGAGAAATCCTTGAGCGGCTGCAGGACGCTGTACAGAATCACCATATAGAATATGAACGTCGGTGCGTCGAAAGGGGCGTGGGCGCTCAAAATCAAGGTGCCTCCGAACCAGAGGACGAGCATAATCATCACCGTGCCCAGAAATTCGCTGACCGGATGGGCGGCGGACTGACGGACGGCCACTTTGTTGGTAAAGCGTCTTTGTTCGTTGGCCGTATGGGAGAAGCGGTCTTTCATTTTTTGCTCCGCGATGAACGCCTTGATGATGCGCAGGCCGCTCAGGGTCTCGTCCAACTGGGACATCGTTTCACTGAGTTTGACCTGGGCTTCCGTGGACTCCCGTTTGAGATTTTTTCCCAACACGCTGATGCCCCAGGCGATCAAGGGTACGACCAGCACGGTGAACAAGGTCATTTCCCAACTGATGAAAATCAGGGTTCCGAAGTAGAAGACAATGAGGATGGGATTCTTGATGAGCATATCCAGGCTGGTGGAAATCGTCGCTTCCACGACGCCGACATCGCTGCTCATCCGCGCGATGATGTCCCCCTTCTTTTCCTGGGAGAAAAAGCCGAGCGGAAGGCTGAGCATTTTGTTGTAAATCTGCACCCGCAAGTCACGGACGATACCGGTACGCAGAGGAATCATCACGGCGGCGGAACCGAAATAGCAGGCGCACTTCAATGCCGTCATCAGGCCCAGGAACAGACCCAGATAAAGCAGGGCGCTCGAGGCCCCGAAACGCTCAATCAGGACGCTGACATAGTAATAGAGGTTGTCCGTGATTTTGTCTTTCAGGCCTATGTCCGGACTGTCCCAAGGGGTGAAGTTGTAACGCAGTTCGTTGATGCCGAAAATCATCTGCAAGATAGGGATGATCAAGGCAAAAGAAAAAATGTTGAATACCGCGGAGAGTATGTTCAAACCGATGGAGCCGAAAAGGCTGCCCATATACGGGCGGACCAACCTGCGCATCAGTTTCAAAAAATCTTTCATAAGCCAATTCCATACGATAACTTACAAAGATACGGATTTTTCTTAAATAATCCGGCAAAGCCAATGAAAGATGAATAGAATTCGCTCTTTCAGCACTTCGTAGTCAAGGGTATCGGGGGTGTCGCAGGGCTTGTTGTTGTTCATCGTGATGCCGGAAGTGAAGAAGACCATCGGA
>CAMJRT010000084.1 GCA_946408295.1 uncultured Bacteroidales bacterium | reverse complement strand
GCAACTACCGCGCGTCCATCGCCATTCTGGACCGCAATGCCGTCATCAAGACCAACAACCACCAGAACTACACGGCGAAAGTGGACCTCAGTCAGAAGGCCTTCGGCGGCATTGTCCAATTCGACTTCGGCATCTTCGGCGCCTTGCAGCACATTGCCCAATTGGAGGACTTGCAGCAACTTTTTTATTCTTCGGCGACCTTCAACCCGACCTTCCCGGCCGGCAAGGTGAACGGGGAATATCCGGGATTGCCGTCTGCCAGCCAGATTGCCAATCCCAGCGCCCTGCTCGATAAAAAATATGACAACGACAACGCCACGCTCAACACGCATCTCAAGGCTACTGTCGACATTCTGAAACCGTTGCAGTTGGTTGTGTTCGGGGCTTATTCCTATTCGACGACCGATAATGCCCATTTCCTGCCCACCTATGTGACCAGTGGCGGCGAGGCTTATCGGGGCCGGCAACGGGTGCAGGACTTGCTGGCCAATCTCAGTTTGGACTATAAGCAGGATTTCGGGATTCATCGCCTGGAACTCAATGCGTTGGCCGAGATTCAGAAAATGATGCGTGACGGCTCCTACAGCACGACGACGGGTTTTACGACCAATGCGCTCGGCTACCACTCCCTGCAGGCAGGCGCTTCCCGCCCCTGGGACGGAACCGGTTCCTATTATGAGGATGTGAGTATGCTTTCCTTTGCACTGGGCGCTTCGTACAAAGTCGCTTCCCGCTATATCTTGAACGCCAATATCCGTGCGGACGCGTCCTCGCTTTTCGGAGCCAACCATCGCTGGGGCTTCTTCCCTTCCGTTTCCGCGACCTGGGTAGCCTCCAAGGAATCTTTCCTGAAAAATGTGTCCTGGCTGTCCGACCTGCGTCTGAATGTGGGCTACGGGCTTTCCGGAAACCAGGGCGGTTTGAGCGCCTATTATTCCCGGCAACTGTTGATGCCGACGGAACTCGTACCCTACGAGGGGGCGGCGGCCGTTTCGATGGGTGTCGTGCGCAATGCCAACCCCGACCTCCGCTGGGAGGTGCGTTCTTCCGCCAACGTGGACGTGTCCTCGGCTTTCTTCAAGAACCGCTTGATTTTCAATGTTAGTTACTATTATTCTTTGACCCGGGATATGCTCTATGAGTACGAGGTCGGCGTGCCGCCTTTTGCCTACAACCGCCTGATGGCCAACCTGGGCCAAATGTCCAACACGGGTGTGGAAATCGGACTGGGCGGCGCTCCGATTCAAACCAAGGATGTCGAGTTGAATATCAATATGAACCTGGCCTGGCAGAAGAACAAACTCATTTCGCTGAGCGGCTACTACCAGGGCGAATACCTCTCCGCCCCCGACATCGCCGGTATCAATTCCTTGACAGGAGCGGGCTTCCACGGCGGGCACAACGATGTGGTGTACCAGATGGTCGGCCAGCCGCTGGGCGTATATTATCTGCCGCATTGCGTCGGTTTGAGCACGGATGAGAAGGGAGAACGTCACTATGTCATCGAAGATATCAATGGGGATGGCGTACTGGATGACGGTGAAGACCGCTATGTGGCGGGGCAGGTGTCTCCGAAGGTGATGCTCGGCTCCAACTTCAGTTTCCGCTACAAGGCCTTCGATGTTTCCATTCAGGTGAACGGCGCTTTCGGACACAAAATTTTCAACGGTACCTCGCTGACCTATATGAATGTGGGTTCTCTCCCTTATTACAATGTCCTGCGCCAGGCGGTCAAGGAGAAAATCAACGACCAGTTGGTGACAGACTATTGGTTGGAAAACGGTGATTATGTCAATATCGACTATGTGACGCTGGGCTGGAACATTCCGTTGGGCAAGGCGCGTTTCATCCGCAACCTGCGTGTCAGCGCGTCCGTCAACAATGTCGCGACCTTCACGGCTTATTCCGGCCTGACGCCGATGCTCAACTCTTCGGTCGTCGATTCCACTTTCGGCTTGGACGACAAAATCTCGTTCCCGGTCTATCGTTCCTATTCCCTTAACTTAAGCATTCAATTCTAATGAACAGTATCCGGCATATTCCTTTCCAACGGGCGACAAGTCTGCTTCTGCTGACCCTGACGCTCGTTTCCTGCCATTTTCTGGATGAGAAGCCCAAGGACCAGTTGGACGAATCCGAGTTGATTAAGGATGCCAAGAGTTTTTATCTGGCAACGCTTGGAGATCTCTACGCCCATTTCGGTTCGAATGAAAACGGCGAAGGCATTATGGGCACCGACCGGGGCATTTATGATTTGCAGACCATCACGCGCGATGAGGCGATCCTCCCGCTGCGCGGGGCGGACTGGAACGACGGCGGCCTGTGGATGCGTCTGTACAACCATTCTTGGGAAAATGGGGAAGCCCCCATCAAGAACGCTTGGAACTATCTTTTTCAGATGATTGTCAAGGCCAATACGGCGCTGGACCGGGTGGAGCGTTATGCTCCCTATATGACGGAAGAGGAGAAACTCGACTTCAACGCGGAATTGCGGGCCATCCGGGCTTTTATGTATTACTATCTGCTGGATTTGTACGCCCGCGTGCCGCTGGTCACGGCGCCCAATGTCGCGTTGTCGCAAGTGGAGCAGGAGGAACGGAGCGAGGTCTTCGATTTTGTGGTGAACGAGTTGGAGGAGGTCCGTCCGCTGTTGCCGCTGGAGCGGAGCAACTATCTGGGAACCTGCTATGGGCGTATCACGCGTCCGGTGGTCTATTTCCTGCTGGCCAAATTGTATCTGAACGCGGATGTGTATATGGATGACGACTGGACGGACGGCGTCCGCGCGCTTCATCCCGAATACTACCAAAAATGTATCGATTATTGCGATTCTTTCAGTAGGTTCCCCGAAGGAGACTATCATTTGTCCGTCTCGTACGCGGAGAATTTTTCTACGACCAACGAGCGTTCCCACGAGAATATCCTGACCATCCCGATGGACCCGGACCGCTATGCGTCGCAGTTCTTGTATATTTTCCGCTCCTTGCATTACGACCACGCCGCCGCCCTGGGAATGAGTGGGGAGAATGGCCCTTGCGCGACGCTGGAGTTGCTGGATGCCAATCATTTCGGTCAGGATGACGAGGACCCGCGTTTCAGAATGAACTTCTGGGGCGGTGCTGCGGTGGATAAGAACGGCAAGCCGGTCTATCTGAACCCAACGACCCCGCTGGTGTACAAACCTCGCTCCGTAGCTTTGAATTTGACCGGCAATGTGGATGAGAAAGTGGCGGGCGCCCGGATGAAAAAATATGAATACGACCCCAACTGCACGACCGACGGCAAATGCGTACACAATGACTTGGTCGTGTTCCGTTATGCGGATGTGGTGCTGATGAAGGCAGAGGCGATGCTTCGTTCCGGTCAAGATGCGTTGGCGCTGGTCAATAGGGTGCGTGAGCGGGTGAACGCGCCCGCTTTGACGACGGTCGCTTTGGACGATATCCTTCGGGAGCGGATGCTGGAACTGTGCTGGGAGGGTCACCGCCGCCAGGATATGGTCCGATTCGGGGTGTTTGGCGACGCCCGGACTTCTCGTCCGCAATTGCCGGGTGAAGAAAACGGCTACACCACGGTCTTTCCCATCCCTGCCGATGCCATCGCCGTCAACCACAATCTTAAGCAAAATAAGGGGTATGAGTAGGGATACTTGCGTGAAGAAGGCGGGGCTCAAGGGTGAGGCAGGTCCTTTCGCCGGGCGGCTGCTGCCGCGGGCGGAGGACGGACACAAGGGAGATTTCGGCCGTCTGTTGGTTGTGGCAGGATGCCAGCGGATGCCGGGCGCCGCTTTGCTGGCGATGGGCGCGGCCTTGCATTCCGGATGCGGACTGGTCACGCTGCATTCCACCGAAAGGGCGCTACAGGCGGCTGTGGGTGCTTATCCTGCGGCCAAACTTTCAGAAGACCCTGGGGAATATTTATGCGAGGTACCGGCCCTCGACGAGTACGATGCCATTGCGGTCGGCCCCGGACTGGGACAGGAAGCGGAGACCCAATCTGCTCTGTCGGATTTGCTCTGGATGGTCAGAGACTGGAATGATATTCATCCCGACAAGCAGAAAAAACTGCTGCTGGATGCAGATGCACTTAATTTTTTGGCTAGTCATCCTGAAGTGCAATCCCTTCTCCCGCGCGACACCGTTCTGACCCCGCACGTGGGTGAACTGGGACGGCTGCTGGCTATGGACCCGGCTTTGATTTCAGAGGAAGACATCATCGATTTTTGCAAAAAGACTTCGTGCGTTTTGGTCAGGAAAGGGCCGCATACCCACATTTATACTTCTGCCGGTTGTTGCTATGAAAATACTACGGGCAATGCGGGGCTGGCCAAAGGCGGCAGCGGCGATGTGCTGACCGGACTCATCGGCGGGCTGCTTGCCCGGGGCTACGACGCGCTGACGGCCGCCCGGCTGGGCGTTTGGATTCACGGGGCCGCCGCTGATTACCTAACCGCGGAGCGTACGGCGGAAGCCTGGGATGCCGGCGACCTACTCGCCCATCTGTGGGTGGGATTCAAACTGATATTATGAGATTTTCATTATGAGTTTTTCATAATTTGATAGAAAAGCAATTGGACGAGGCGTAAGAACTAGACCGACCATCCGGGCAGGTTAGAACGGGTAACCGATGCCGAAGTTGAGACGGAGGGCGTCGAGAACGGAAGGGAGGTTGTAGTAGGTGGTAATGGGCTTCGAGAGGTCCGGCGTGCCTTCCTTGGTATACTTGTAGGTCTGGTAAGGAGCGTGGATGCCTACGCCCAGGTCCAGGCGGATGACAAGCCCGTCAAGGTCAAGGCGGAGTCCCGCACCGGAGCCCAGGGCGATTTGCCTGGCGAAATCCGGGTTCCCGATAATGCCGTCATTGAAGTCCTCGGTCAAGCCCATTTTCTCGACAATGACCGCATAATCCTCGGGGCTGAGGACATCCGCGGTATTGTACCAATTCCAGACATTGCCGGCATCGAAGAAAACGGCGCCAAAGACCTTCCAAAAGAGGGGGAAGCGTAATTCCAGGTTGGCTTCGAGCTTGACATCGCCGGCGTGGAAGAAACTCTGGTTGTATTTGAAACTGTGAAAACCGCCCGCACCGTAGGCATACGGCTCGGCCGCCCGCAGGCTGTTGGGGCCGCCGGCATAGAACGCTTCGGAAAGCGGCGTGCTGTTGGAATTTCCCAGCGGCAAGTTGGCGCCTGCAAAAAGACGGGTGGCGATGCTGACCTTCTCCGTCAGATTGAATTTGTTGCACAACTCGACCGTCAGTTTGACGAACTGGTTGAAGGGAAGACCGATAATCTTTTTCTCTTTTTCATTCCAAGAACGGCCGAAGGCGCTATAGGTCGCATTGATCAGGTTGCCCGACTCTTTGATATCAATGTCGAACATCGTGTTGACGGCCCGCTTGAAGCGATAATCGCTGTAGGTGAGCCCATAACCGACCGAGGGGACGAATTCGTTTCCGGCCAGCATCCTGACCAGTTCCGGAAAGGCATCCGCACCATTCACCCCGGTCGATTCGATTTCCGTCCGGACCACAGACAGCGAAATGGGGGTGAAAACGTGCGTGATATAACGAGACGGACGGATGAAATAGGAAAATCCGCCGGACGCTTTGTGGACGCGGCATCCGCCGGCTATATTCTCATACTTGTATCCCATCCTGTAACGCGTGTCGCCATCGGGGTTGTTGTCTCCCGCCCAGTGAAGATATGGGAAAGTGAGCGAGGCATCCACACCGACCTTGTAAGTGTCGGTTTTGGTCGGATCTCCCGGATAGCGGTCGCGCAACGCCCAATAGTACGCCCCGTATCCCTTTACCGCAAAGGTTTCCCCGCGCCCGATCAGGTTGCGAATCGAGTGGGTGAGGGTGAGGTTGGGACCGATGCTGCTGTTGGAACGATAGGCGACATCCGCATCCGCCGTCAATTTGTAGTTGCGCGTAATCGTATCGCCGGAGGA
>CAMJRT010000083.1 GCA_946408295.1 uncultured Bacteroidales bacterium | reverse complement strand
GGCCACAACCTCCAGGAGCACTCCATCGTGCTCGTTCGCGGCGGTCGTGTCAAGGATCTCCCCGGTGTACGTTACCACATCCTTAGAGGAGCTTTGGATACGGCAGGCGTAGAGGGAAGGCTTCAGGGCCGCTCCCTGTACGGTGCAAAACGTCCGAAGAAATCTAAGAAGTAACCTTTATTTTTTACCTTTAATTATCAGTAACAATGAGAAAATCGAAGCCTAAGAAGAGGATTCTACTTCCTGATCCCAAGTTTCACGACGTGATGGTTACGCGTTTCGTGAACAATCTGATGCTGCAGGGGAAGAAGAGTATCGCGTATTCTATTTTTTACGATGCCATTGACATGGTAGGCGAGAAGATGAAAGATTCTGACAAGGCTCCTCTGGATATTTGGAGGAAGGCGCTCGAGAACGTGACCCCGCAGATCGAGGTCAAGTCCCGCCGTATCGGCGGCGCCAACTTCCAGGTGCCTATGGAGGTTCGTCCGGAAAGGAAGATTTCACTTTCTATGAAGAATATGATCGTATTCGCCCGCAAGCGTTCCGGCCACTCCATGGCAGAAAAACTTTGTGCAGAAATCATCGCCGCTTACAACTGTGAGGGCGCCGCGTTCAAGCGGAAAGAGGATATGCACAGAATGGCCGAGGCCAACAAGGCCTTTGCTCACTTCCGTTTCTAATGAGGATGATTGAATAAGATGGCGAGAGACCTTCAATTTACCAGGAACATCGGTATTATGGCGCATATTGACGCCGGCAAGACCACTACGTCCGAACGTATCCTTTATTATACGGGCAAGACCCACAAAATAGGAGAGGTGCACGAGGGCGCGGCGACGATGGACTGGATGGTACAGGAACAGGAAAGAGGTATCACCATTACGTCAGCGGCCACGACGGCTTTCTGGCATTATGGTGGAAAGACCTACCAAATCAATCTGATTGATACTCCGGGACACGTGGACTTCACCGTCGAGGTGGAGCGCTCCCTTCGCGTGCTTGACGGTACGGTCGCGACTTTCTGCGCGGTTGGAAAAGTCCAGCCCCAAAGCGAGACCGTGTGGCGTCAGGCCGACAAGTATCACGTCCCGAAGATTGCGTACGTTAACAAGATGGACCGCGTGGGAGCCGACTTCCTGGCGGTCGTGTCTGAAATCAAGGAAAAACTCGGGGCGCGTGCCGTTCCCATTTGCCTGCCGATTGGTTCGGAAGACAAATTCCTCGGCATCGTGGACTTGATTGCCCGTAAGGCGATTTATTACGATGCCTCCGAAGAACTGGTCAACTACCAGGTCAAGGAGGTGCCCGCCGAGATGGAAGCCGAGGTGGAAGAATGGAGGGACAAACTCATTGAGGCGGCCGCCGAATACGACGAGGCCTTGATGGAGAAGTTCTTCGACGACCCTTCTACTATCACCGAAGAGGAAATCGTCGCTGCTTTGCGTATCGGTACCATCAGTATGGGCATCGTTCCCGCTTGCTGCGGTTCTTCTTTCAAAAACAAAGGCGTTCAATTCCTGCTGGATGCTGTGATGCGTTACCTGCCTTCCCCGCTCGACAAGGGCGCGGTCACGGGTACGGATCCCCGCAGCGGTAAGGATGCCAGCCGCAATCCGGACAGCAAGGAGCCTTTCTGCGCCCTGGTGTTCAAGATTGCGACCGATCCCTTTGTCGGACGGCTGGCCTTCTTGCGCAGTTATTCCGGTCGTCTGGATGCCGGTTCTTATGTGCTCAACACCCGTTCTGACAAGAAGGAAAGGGTGGCGCGCCTCTACCAGATGCACTCCAACAAGCAAAATCCCATCGAGTTCGTCGAGGCCGGCGACATCTGCGCCGCCGTCGGATTCAAGGATTTGCGCACGGGAGACACCATCTGCGTGGAGAACGCCCCGATCACCTTGGAGTCTATGGAGTTCCCTGACCCTGTGATTGGCCTCGCCGTAGAGCCCAAGACCCAGAAAGACCTTGACAAACTCGGTATCGCGTTGGCGAAACTGGCCGAGGAGGACCCGACTTTTACCGTCAAATCCGACCACGAGACCGGTCAGACCGTCATCAGTGGTATGGGTGAGTTGCACTTGGATATCATCGTGGACCGTCTGCGTCGTGAATTCGGCGTGGATATCAATCAGGGTGCCCCCCAGGTCAATTACAAAGAAGCCATCACCGGTACTGTCCAGCACCGTGAGGTGTTCAAGAAACAGACGGGCGGCCGCGGTAAATTTGCAGACATCATCGTCGAAATCGGTCCTGCCGACGAGGGCGTGAACGGTTTGCAGTTTGTTGATGAGGTCAAGGGCGGCAATGTTCCCAAAGAGTTCATTCCTTCCGTCGAGAAAGGTTTCAAGTCCGCGATGGCCAACGGCGTTCTGGCGGGTTACGAGGTCCAGAGCCTCAAGGTGACCCTCAAAGACGGTTCGTTCCATCCGGTGGACTCCGACCAGCTCTCCTTTGAGATTTGTGCACGGATGGCTTTCCGTCACGCCTGTCCCAAAGCCAAGCCGGTGTTGCTTGAGCCGATCATGAGCCTTGAAGTGGTGACGCCTGAGGATTATATGGGTGATATCGTGGGTGATTTGAACCGCCGTCGCGGTCAGATCAACGCGATGGATTCCACCGTCGGTGCCCGCATCGTCAAGGCTTTTGTTCCGCTTTCCGAGCAATTCGGTTATGTGACAGTCCTCCGGACCATTTCTTCCGGCCGTGCTACGAGTACGATGTCGTTCGACCACTATGCAGAAGTTCCTGCTTCGTTGGCCAAAGACATCATCGAGAAGAGCGGGTTCAAGTTCAAGGACGAAGATGAATAATTAAAATTTTACAGCTGTATTATGAGCCAAAAAATAAGAATCAAACTCAAATCTTTCGATCATATGTTGGTTGACAAGTCGGCCAAAAAGATCGTTGAGACCGTGTCCGCTACCGGTGCCCGCGTGAATGGACCTATTCCCCTTCCCACGGACAAGAAGATTTTCACGGTCAACCGCTCCACCTTCGTGAACAAGAAGGCCCGCGAGCAGTTTGAGCTCGACGCTTATTGCCGTCTGCTGGACATCTATGATTCCACGCCCAAGACGGTGGACGCCCTGATGAAGTTGGAACTTCCTTCCGGCGTCAACGTTGAGATCAAAGCCTAAGGGGAGCGCATAAGAGCGTATGGATAGCAACCGCCCGATGCCGCATTTTGCCGTCGGACGGTTTTAACGGTCCCTTAGCTCAGTTGGTTAGAGCAACAGACTCATAATCTGTGGGTCGTAGGATCATGCCCTACAGGGACCACAAAAATAGCTTGCGAAGGCAGGCTATTTTTGTGCCGGGGGCGGAGTCTTTTTGACGGGGAGAGTATCCCCCGAACCCCCTCGGACTTCGTGGCTCAATTTCAGTCTATGCCCAGGGCTTGCCTGTACATGGCAATCAGTTTTTCTGCGGATGTTTCGACGGAATATCTGCGGGCCGAGTCGGCGTAGCGTTGGGCCATTTCGTTACGCTCCCGGGGATGTTCAATCCACCAGTCAATTCTTTCGGCGAGGGCCCGTGCGTCGCCGGCCGGGAAGGTGCTGCGCTCATCAAGCGCAAAGTCGGAAGTGGCAATCAGTCTTCCTTTCGCGATTACCGGGACGGTCCCCTCCCGGATTGCCTCCAGGCATCCGAGCCCTTCCACCTCGATGGTCGCGCAGTGTACATACAGATATGACCGTGCGGCCAGCTCTTTGAGTTGCTCTGTATTGTGGAAGGCGAACACCGGCCGGTGCCGCAGGATTCCCTCCTTCAGCAGTGCGCCGGCCTCCTTTTCGTACTTTTTGGTGAGTTGTCCGTTTCCGGCGAAGTGGAGTTGGATATCCTTTGCGTGGCGTGAAAAACGCATCGCTCTCAAAAGAGTATGCTGATCTTTTTTCAAGGCAAATCTTCCGACATTGATGATGAGGTAGGGCGGACCGTCATTCCTGCGGGCTATGACTGGTGTTTCAGGAATATCTATCCCATTGGATATCACGTGCAGACGGCTCTTGAAGCGATATTCTTCCAAAAGGTTCCGTACCGTCTGTGACGGACACTGGATGTCGGAACACCGGTTGAAGAAATGGTTTCTCCAGTCAAGCATCAGCAGGTGGTTGCTCCATTTCCAGGACGCTCCGGGTATCTCCGAAAGCAGGTTCTCCGTATATAAATGAAAAGTACCGACTACGGCTTTTCCCATTTTTTGGGCCATACGGATTGCCGTCTTCTGGAGAAACAGCGGTTCCTGGATGTGGACGACATCGGCCCATTCCACGGCCTGTCGGATGATTTTTTTGTCGCGGGAGGCGTAGCTGAATCCGTTGGCGTCGATAATGGGCTGGAAGAAGGGGAAATAGAAACGCTTGAGGCGAAAATCTGGCTGCGGGCCAGCCGGATCGGCATTTTCACCGGCAAGCACCCTGGCGTCTATTCCGGATTTCCTGAGTTGGGCGACGGTCGTTCTGACCGATGTGCAAATCCCGTTTCCCGGGATGGATGCATTGTTGCATACTAACAAAATCTTCATAGTTGTTGGGTTAAGGTTTGGCCAAAGATATGAAAATTTTGTAAATTTGGCGGATGGATGGTATTATTTGACTCGTGGTAGGTATAAAAATGCAAAAACTGATAGATAGATACAAGCGCTTTCGGGAGTGGAAGCAAAGGCCCCATAAGGTGGAACCCCTTTCCGCAGAGCAGCACGAGTGTGCCAACTGCGGTATGCACTACGGGGGTAATTTCTGTCCCCGATGCGGACAGTCCTTCAAAGTAGGCCGCTATTCCTTCAAAAATGCCTTCCTCTTGTTCCTGGATGTATGGGGCTTGGGCAGCCGGGGCATATTCCGTACCGTTCGCGACCTGCTGTTGCGTCCCGGTTATTTGATTCGCGACTACCTCAAGGGTATGCAAATGTCCTATTATCCGCCTTTCAAGTTGTTCTTCCTGCTTTTTGCTTTGTCGCTGCTGATAGACTCCGGTTTGAATATCCGCTTTGAAAACCGCTATATGAACAAAGAAAAGGAAGTGAAGGTGACGCTGACAAGTCCTGAAGAGGTGCAAGAACAGACGGCTTCTACAGCGACCGACAAGGACATCCGGAAAAAGGCGATTGCGGATGATTTTAACCGAAAACTCACGCGCATTTTCGAGTGGACGGATAAGCACATTTCGATCGTGGTTCTCATGCTTCTGTTGCTTTTCTCCTGTCCGCTCTGCCTGCTGTTCCGTCACAGCCCCGCCATACCCGGCCTGCGCCTGTCGGAGTGCTTCATTGCGATGGTTTATATCAGCAATATGCTCCTCGTTTATGGACTCGTCCCCTCATTTCTGTGTTTCAATTCGAATGCGGAACTCATCTACGGACTGTGTACTTTGCTGCTGATCAATGTACCCATCAAACAGTTGTCGGGCTATGGCTATTGGGGCACGTTCTGGCGGGTTTTCCTGGCTGCGGCTTCGCTCGTTGCCGTACTCTTGTCCCTGCTTGTCTTCAGCATCTATCTTTATGTCGTTCTGGTCTATGCCTGATGTCGTCCGGGTCAAGTGCGGAAAAAGAAAGGTTTATTACAACTTCTGATATATCACATTTTGATATATCAAAAATTGTAAGTATTTTTGCCGTTGTTTATAACGGTAGAATTCTATGAAGACACCCTTTGTATTTGGTCGTTTGGCCAAGGAAAGTAATTTCACGGATCGGAAGAATGAAACAGAACGCCTTGTTCTCAACTTCAAATCTCTGATAAATACGATAATTATTTCTCCGCGTCGCTGGGGAAAGAGTTCGCTGGTGTATAAAGCCGCGCAGGTTGCTCAAAAAGAAGAGGCGGATTTGAGGGTTTGTCCCATTGATTTGTTCAATGTTCGCACAGAGGAGCAGTTTTACCAGGAGTTAGCCCGGTCCGTCATCGTCTCTACTGCAACGAAATGGGAAGAGATTGTGTCCAATGCGACCCGCTTCTTGTCTCGCTTCGTTCCCAAAATTTCGTTCGGGGGA
>CAMJRT010000082.1 GCA_946408295.1 uncultured Bacteroidales bacterium | reverse complement strand
CCATCCGCGACTACATCGCTTTCCCGAAGAACAACCAGGGCCGCGACGTGATGATTGACTCGCCGAGCCAGATTGACCGGACGCAGTTGGACGAATTGCAACTTTCGGTCGCGGTAAAGTCTTAGCCTCCGGATTCAGCGCCGGCTAACTCAAACGAGTATCCGTTTCTTCTTCCAATTCCGCGGGAACGTCGGGATTGATGTAGGCGTTGGTGTCGTTGCGCGAAATATAAGCCTCCAGCAGCACCGTGTCTTTCCGGCAAGGGACCAAAAAGAAGTCGGGGTAGTCGGCCGGTATCAGGGCGCAGGTGCCGGCGGTCAGGGTGACGGGCACGGGCGAGCCGGCCTCGGCGCTCGTGGTCGAGCCGGCCTTGGATTGCGCCTGAATGGAGACTTCTCCGCTGACGCAGGTGTAGAGGATGAAACTTTCGAAGCGCTCGGTGTAGATGTGCAGGGTGTCGCTGAGCGGCAGGCGGTGGATGATCATTTCTTCTTCGTCCACCCAGTGGGTGAGGGATGCCCAGTCGGAGCCGGGCATGACGTGAGCCTTGTCGTCACCCCCGACCTGATCGGGGGTCTTGGCGGAGCGCAGCGGTTGGAGCGCGTCTGCCGACAATTTCCGATATTCGATGAAATCCAGCGCGTCTTCGAGCATCAGCATACGGTCCTCGCTCTTCCGTCCCCAGTCGAAGAGGCGGAAATTCATTTCGGAGGCTTCGCTGATTTCCAAAATTTTAACATCCTGCGCAGCGTGGACGGTGCCCGGGGCAATCAGCCACGCGTCCCCGGGGCGGGGCGTGAGGGCGTTGAGGAGTTTCTTGGCGCTGCCGTCCGCGCAGGCCGTATAAAACTCGCCGGCATCCGTATCTTTGCGGAATCCCAGCCAAACTTGCGCGTCTTTTCCGGCCTCCAGGATGTACCAGAAGATTTTCCGGCCCAGGGCATCGTAGCGTTGGGAGGCGATTTCGTCATCGGGATGCACTTGCAGGGAAATGCGTCCGCGGATATCCAGCACTTTGGCCATCAGCGGGAACTGCCGCCCGTACCAACTCATCACCTTGTCCCCGACAATGCGCTCGGTGTAGGTGTCCATCAACTCAGACAGCGTGTTTCCGGCCAGCCAACCCTCCGTGACCGTGCTGTCCTGCAGGCCGGTATCGCCCATCAGGCAAGTTTCCACACCCCAAATTTTCTCTTGTGATTCCGCCTCGAAAGACAGCGGATACATCGCTTTCTTCTCATTTTTCATACCCACAAAGGTACCCCTTTTTTCGGGAAACTCCAAACCGGCTGTGCGTATTGTCTCCACCCTCTCCTGCTCAAAGGAAATCAGCGCTCCTGAAGAGGAGAATATTTCCGTAGAGGCGTGACGCGTTCCGGTTCCTGGTGGCCCGGCGCCTACCAGAATTAGCCATCTTCGGTGTTATAAGTCTGGAAAATCTTTAGTAAAAACATCTTTAGTAAAAATCAATTTAGTAAAAAGGTTTTTACAAAAATTTCCCCTTTTATTGCTTTTTCGCAAACGTTCTTTTGACTTTGTTGCGGAAGCGGAGGAAGAGGTCGCCGATGGAGGTGAGCAGCGCGGAAAGCGAGTTGCCGGGGGATATGACAAAGTGGCGCAGGGAGTGATAGCAGAAGGTCTTGATGCCGATATACAGGTTCTGGAGATAGTACTTGCGGCTTTTTCTGTCCCAATTGTGTCCGAAATTGCCGTCCAGGATGATGTAGTTATTCATTATGTCCGCATTCCTGTCCCATTTCGGGCTGGGGTCATATAGGGGGATGTATGCTGCGTTCATTCCCAAATGACGGACGGCCAAGGCGGCGAAGGTTTTCCATTCGCGCATCAGTCCCATTTTTGTCAGACGCTCCTGCAGCAACGAGGCGTCGATTTCGTCCTTGAAGGAATAGAGCAGGCGGCACCAGTCGCAGACTTGCCGGAGTCCTACACCTCCGATGAACGAGTGCTTGAGGATGTGCGTAAATACGAAAATGACATCGTTGTCGGGCTTGGGAATTTCGATGGGAACTTTATCGACTGTCCAGATTCGAACTTCGTTGTTTTCGAAAGTATTCCGGAGAATTTCGTCCATCACTCGGTCCACCCGTTTTAGGTAGTGCATATCCAAGGTCCCGTGCATCTCAACGATTCCGTTTCCGATGTCTAAACTGATGTGCAGGTCACTGTCGCGTTCGTTGTCGAAAGAACTCGCGATTTTCTTAAGGATGTCGACGGCTTTTTTGTACTCTTCGCGAGGCACGATAAAATCCACATCCCCCGCCATTCGCCACAGGGGGCGCTCGTAGCACTGGGCCAGGCCTTGCCCTTTCACGAGCAGGGGAGATATGTCGTTGTCGCGCAGATAGGTGACCAGTTTGGCAATAAATCCATTCATTGCCTTGTTGACGATCTCTGTCTTGACCACACTGTGGATGAACTTCGCAGCGTCATCTTTGGTGATGGTCCGGTCGACCACGTGCTCCATGCCGACCGCTACCAGGCCTATGACCGTCTGTTCCTTGGCTATCTCGAAAATTCTCTTGAAGTCAACGGACCCGTATTCCGCCAAACGAACTTCTGTCTCCCAAAGTCCGCCGCACAATAAAGCGTAAAACGCAGCCAGATTATGATCCGTTCCCATCCTCCGGGATGAAAGGGATTATTGGATGACGATTTCGAAGGGGAGGCGGGCGTAGGCCTTGCCATAGTCGCTTGCTTTGAGCGAACGCAACTGGCGGAAGGCACCTTGGAACGGCGTGCCGGCCAAGATTTCTTCTTCGGCGGGGACGCTTTGCAGCATACTGGTGACCATCGTGAGCATGTCAGCGGGTTCGGGATAGGCGACGACTTGCCACAGGCTCAAATCGCTGCCGTTGTCACCGTCGGCGATGGTGGCGGCGTATTGCAGCGCGTCTTCCAGTGTTCCGTATTCGTCGGTCAGTTGGATACCCAGCGACTCCGTACCGGACCATACGCGGCCCTGTGCGATACTGTCCACATATTTCTGCTCCAGGCTGCGGCCCTTGGCCACGATGCCCGTGAATCCTTCGTAGATGTCTTCGACAGAAGCCTGCAAATAAGCCAGTTCACTGCTGTCCAAGGGACGCAGCATACTGTACATATCGCCGTGCTTGTTGGTGCAGATGGTAGCCACACCCAAATGGGCGAGATTTTTGGCAGTCTTGCTCAGGTCGGGAATCATACTGAATACGCCGATCGAGCCGGTAAGAGTAGAATTGTTGGTATAGATTTTCTTGCAACCGGCCGAAATCCAATATCCGCCCGAAGCGGCGTAGTTGCCGAAGGATGCGACCACCGGCTTCTCCTGGCAGAGCAATTCAACTTCCGCCCGTACTTTGTCGGCGGCCAACACGGAACCACCGGGGGAATTGACACGCAGCACTACCGCCTTGACGTCCTTGTCTTTGCGGACGGTACTGACCAACTTGGCAAAATCCGTACCCACGATTTCGGGATTGGTGGAGCGCTTGGAAGCCATTTCCACGATATCTCCGTCGGCATAGATGACAGCAATCTTTTCCTTGGCCTTGTAATTGGGCTTCACCTTGAGTTTGGCATAATTGGCGAGCGAGATGGCCTTGATGTCTTCGCGACATTCGCAACCATAGAGCGCACAGAGTTTCGCATCCATCTCCTCTTTGCTCAAGAGCGAATCAACCAGGCCTTCGCGCAACATATCTTCCGCAAAGTTGAGGCTGAGGTTGTCGATCAGGCTGTTGAATTTGTCCACGGAGATGGAACGGCTGGCGCAGATTTGCCCGCACCAAGCATTCCAGATGCTGCCGAGGGCCGCTTCCAACTGCTGGCGATTGGCCGGACTGATGTCGTTGCGGATGAAAGGCTCGCCGGCCGATTTGTATTTTCCGTGACGGATGAGTTGCACGTTGATGCCCAACTTGTCGAGCAAGTCCTTGAAGAACAGCATCTGGGTGGCAAGGCCCGTAATCTGGCAACCGGCACCCTTGGCGGAAGTCATATAAATCTCATCGGCAACGCTACCCAGGTAATAACCCGCATTGCCCGGCATTTCCATCCAGGCAATGATGGGCTTGTCGCAAGATTTTTTGAAATGCTCCAGCGCCGCGCGCAACTCTTCGACATGGGCCGCGCCTGCTGCGGTGAAGTCCGGCTTGAGGTATATGAAGGACACCTGCGGATCGGTGGTGGCGGCGTTGATCGCCTGGACCGCGTCCCAGACACCGAGCTTGGCGGCATCTTCCTTGCCTTGAAGCAGGGCAAAAGGATCCTCCATACTCTGCTCGGCCAGCACAATGTCTTGCATATTGATATGCAGGACGGCCTTTTCCGGCATCGTGGGTTCGGACGGGCTGCTCAAAGAGCCGAGAAGGCCCATCCCGATGAAAAAACACAAAAACAAGCAAATAATACTGCTGAAAAGGACGGCAAAAAACGTTCTGAAAAACTTTTTCATATTCAAGTATAATTAGTCTAAACGCAATAAGTGTACAAAAATAGGCAAAATTCCTTATCTTTGCAAGTTATAACGATGGTAAATGTCCGCTCATATTTTTTGCTGCTGATGCTGGTCCTCCTGCCGGCATTTTCGCTGGCGGCTGCTGAACAACCCGATACCACCGGGCTGTACCGCGACCGGACGGACTCGTTGTCCGAGGCTTTGACCATCAGTGCCACGGGCGGAAATTTCATCTCCAGGCGTTCAGACTTGCGGACCGAGGTCATCTCGGCTTCCGGCCTGTGCAAGATGGCCTGCTGCAACCTCGCGGAGAGTTTTGAAAATTCAGCCAGCGTGACGGTAGGCTACAGCGATGCGGTGACCGGCGCCCGCCGTCCGGTCCGCCCTTGGGAATGTATTTCTCCCTTCGCAGGTGCATCGAGCCCGCGCCTCCCGCACCCGAAGCGCAGAAGATTTTTACGTAGTCTATGAAGTTGGAGTCTGCCATCAGTTTCTCAATTTGCCCGCAAAGATAGCGATTCTTTTCAAATCATTCCGATGAAGCGCCGCATCCCGGCGGTGGCGACGTCCTGAATGTGGACGGCACCGCGGGCGGACACCTCGCCGGGGTCGATGACGAAGACCTTGCAGCCCGCCGGCGCATATCCGACCAGCCCGGCGGCGGGATAGACTTGCAGGGAAGTGCCGATGATGAGCAGGATGTCCGCTTTCGTCACCGCGGAGGCCGCCGCCGTGATGTGGGGGACGGCTTCGCCGAACCAGACGATGTGCGGCCGCAACTGGGTGTTGTGGGGACCTCCTTTGTCGCCCAGGCTGCTGCCCGCCCTTTCGTGCAGGTTATCCACGTTTTGGGTAATGACGGTGACGTCGAATTTCTTTTCCAGTTCGGCCAGCAGGCGATGGGCTTCGTTGGGCTCAACCCCTTTGAGGTCTTTCCGCATCTGGTTGTAGAAATCCAGCATAACGGTCGGGTTGCGGTGCCAGCCGTCGATGGAGGCGACATCCTCCACCCGGTAGTTGTTCCACATCCCGCCACCGCCGCGGAAGGTGCTGATTCCGCTCTCGGCACTGATGCCGGAGCCGGACAGGACGACGAGTTTCTTCATACGATTCAATCTTGCAGGACATTATCGTTTGATAATAAAAATGTCCGTAGAAGTCGCTGTGCAGGGGCTGAAATATTTGTGCTATCTTTTGGGAAATGATTGCGATTGATTTGGTTGGGGAACTTATACTTTTGTAAACACAAAAAATGCAATCAAAACAAACCAGAAAATAATATTATCAATCGCTTATGAGAACCAGTAAAAATTCGGAAAACTCACGGAAGATGCCGTACGCTTCGCCGACGGCCCGTACGGTGTCTCTGTACCCGCATCAGTCCGCCCTGCTCAATCTGAGCGGCGTATCCAACAATGGTTGGTCCATTGACACAGAAGAATATGAATGGTAAAAAGGAGTTTGTCATGAAGAACGTATATCTTAACATTATCGTATTGGCAGGCATCCTGACGGGAGCCGCCTCCTGCACCCGCGAAGAAATGGCCCCGACGGGTGAAAATGGCATTCCTGCCGCCGGCCGCACCATCATCCTTGG
>CAMJRT010000081.1 GCA_946408295.1 uncultured Bacteroidales bacterium | reverse complement strand
CGTTTGCCGAACTCGCAGCGAGGACGCTCGGGTAGAGAACGTCCCCCGAAAGGAAGTGCGAACGGACATTTTTTTATGAAGTGAGCGCCCTTTCGGGGGCAAAAGGCCCGGGCGTGCAAGCTGCAAATTCACAAATACTTATAATTCATTCCCAACTTGTGGACGAATAGCAGGAAATACTCTCTTCTATATCGCTTGGGCTATAACTTCCAGCCCATACGCCGTGCAATTTCTTGGGCGAGGGGGATGTCTTCCGGGGGAACTTCGAGGGTCAGTTCCCTTTTTCGTCCGTAGGAGGCATTGGGTTCTGATAAAATGGATGAAGAAATGTCAGTATCTGCTATCTCGCTTCCCAATGGTCTATGCGATACGACCTCACTTAAAGTCTGCTTGACAAAAGCATTGATGCTAATGCCGGATTGTGCAGCCAGTCGGGCGATGCCCCGGTGCGTTTCGGGGGAAATGCGGACATTGAACGTACCCGTGTAACTCTTCTCCGGTTTGAGACCTTTTTCCTCACAGAAAACGAGATAGTCATCAACCGCTTCTTTGAAAGCGTCGGTCAGTTCTCCGACAGATTGTCCTTCATAGTTGACCAGCCCGTCAATGCCTTCTATCTTGCCGAAAAATACCTGGTCCGCCTCGCTGTAAGCGACCGAACCGACATATCCCTTGTACTTCAATGTGTTCATATTACAAATCTCCGTTTTCCAATAAAGTTTCCAATAATTGTTTCACCGCATAGTGCTTTACTACTATTTTCCGGGTGAGGCCTGTGGAGCATAATGGGCGCCCTGCCTTCTTTGTAAAATATCTCGCGCGAACCTGAAGTCTTTCCCTTGTTCGACAAGTCATAGCCCAAAAGAGACATCAGTCGTTTTGCTTCATCAAAAGTGAAGTCCACAGGCCTCTGCTTTATCCGTTCAATCAGTTTGTCTTTCGTTCCCATATGCAAATGTAACTATAATTTAGTTGCAATGCAAATATAATCACAAATTTTGACGCTCGGGCCGAGAAAGTCCCCCGAAAGGAGGCACGAACGGATGTTTTCGTTTCACGACATTTTTTTTATGAAGTGAGCGCCCTTTCGGGGGCAAAAGGCCCGGGCGTGCGTGAGCGTTGAGGGAGCGAGGGTGGAAAGATTTTTCGAGAGCCGTTAGCTTCGCTTTCCTCCTTCGCGGTTCGGCAAATCGAATACCTTCGTTTGCACTCACCTTGTCGTCGGTTTTTCGGGGCTCGAAAAACTTTTCCCTTCGCGTGAGAACTCCTCGCACGCGCAATGCACGCAACGCGCACGAGGATTTATTGTCATTTCCGAAAAAATGAGTATCTTTGTAGTTCGGATTTTGCAGGATTGTCTATGAATGCCGGCAATTCCGTGACTAACAAATGAATACGATGAAAAATCAGTTGAGAAGCAGCATTACGCTCGAGGGCCGCAGAATGGCGGGCGCCCGCGCCTTGTGGATTGCCAATGGAATGAAACGCGAGCAAATGGGCAAACCGGTCATCGCGATTGCGAACTCTTTCACCCAATTTGTTCCCGGACATACGCACCTGCACGACGCCGGCCAGATTGTCAAGGCAGAGATTGAAAAACTCGGATGCTATGCCGCTGAATTCAACACCATCGCCGTCGACGACGGCATCGCGATGGGCCACGACGGAATGCTCTATTCCCTTCCTTCCCGCGACATCATCGCCGACAGCGTCGAATATATGGTCAACGCCCACAAGGCCGACGCCCTCGTCTGCATCAGCAACTGCGATAAAATTACCCCGGGTATGCTCATCGCTTCTATGCGTCTGAACATCCCCACCATTTTCGTGTCCGGCGGCCCGATGGAAGCCGGCGTGCTCGGCAAAGCCAAACTCGACCTCATCGACGCGATGATCAAGTCCGCCGACACCACCCTGTCCGACGAAGAAGTCGCCCAGGTCGAAGACAAGGCCTGCCCTTCTTGCGGCAGTTGCTCCGGTATGTTCACCGCCAACTCGATGAACTGCCTGACCGAAGCCATCGGCCTTTCCCTGCCCGGCAACGGCACCATTCTGGCCACCCACGTCCTTCGCAAAGAACTCTTCAAGAAGGCAGCCCGCCAGATTGTCGAAAATGCGTACAAATACTACCGCGACGGGGACGAGAGCGTTCTTCCCCGCAGCATCGCCACCCGTCAGGCTTTCTTGAACGCCATGACG
The DNA here is from genome assembly GCA_946408295.1 of uncultured Bacteroidales bacterium. The sequence goes on along the minus strand of CAMJRT010000081.1, from coordinate 3,891 downwards.
CTGGACATCGCGATGGGCGGTTCCACCAATACCGTGCTGCACCTGCTGGCCGTCGCCGGCGAGGGCGGCGTGGACTTCAAGATGGCCGACATCGACGCCCTTTCCCGCAAGGTGCCCTGCATCTGCAAAGTGGCCCCCAACACCCAGAAATACCATATTCAGGACGTGGGCCGCGCCGGCGGCGTCGTTTCGATTATGGCCGAACTCGCCAAAGGCGGTCTGGTGGACACCACCCTCAAACGCGTGGACGGGATGACCCTCGCCGAAGAAATCGAACAATGGTGCATCACCAGCCCGAATGTTTGCGACGAGGCGCTCAAGACCTACAAGAGCGCGCCCGCCAATCGTTTTTCCAATGTACTGGGAAGTCAGGAGAGTTATGCCGACGCCTTGGACACCGACCGCAAGGAAGGTTGTATCCGTTCTCTCGAGAACGCATATACCAAGGATGGCGGCTTAGGCGTACTCTTCGGCAACATCGCCCTCGACGGCTGCGTCATCAAGACCGCCGGCGTGGACGAGAGCATCTGGCACTTCGAAGGCCCCGCCAAGGTCTTCGACTCTCAGGAAGCGGCCTGCGAAGGCATTCTGGGCGGCAAGGTCGTCAGCGGCGATGTGGTGGTGATCAACTACGAAGGCCCCAAGGGCGGTCCGGGTATGCAGGAAATGCTCTATCCCACCTCCTACATCAAATCGAGGCACCTGGGCAAAGAATGTGCCCTCATCACCGATGGCCGTTTCAGCGGCGGCACTTCGGGCCTGAGCATCGGACACATCTCTCCGGAAGCGGCGGCCGGCGGCAACATCGGCCTGGTTCGCGACGGGGATATGATTGAAATCGATATTCCTTCCCGTAAAATCAACGTGCGCCTGAGCGACGAACAACTCGCCCAAAGGCGGCAGGAGGAGATGGCCCGCGGCAAGAAAGCCTTCACCCCGCCCGTGCGTCAGCGCGAAGTTTCCAAAGCCCTCAAGGCCTACGCCGCGATGGTCAGCAGCGCCGACAAGGGAGGCATCCGCATCGTCGAAGAATAGAGAAGAATAGAAGAGAGCAAGCCAAGCGGCGAACAAGCGAGCGTGAGGCGAGAGAACAGTAAAAAAGAAGAAGTTTTGAACGAGATAATGAAGCAAGAGCAAATGACAGGTTCCCAGATTCTGCTGGAAACATTGATGGCCGAAGGAGTGGATACCATCTTCGGCTATCCCGGCGGCAGTATTATGCCGGTTTATGATAAATTATACGACTACAAAGACAAATTGCGCCACATTTTGGTCCGCCACGAACAGGGCGCCATCCACGCTGCGCAAGGATATGCCCGCACCAAGGGTTTCCCCGGTACGGTCATCGTGACCTCCGGTCCCGGCGCCACCAACGTCCTTACGGGCGTTGCTGACGCGATGGTGGACTCCACCCCCGTGGTGGTCATCGCCGGCCAGGTCAGCAGCAACCTCCTCGGCACCGACGCCTTCCAGGAGACCGACCTCATCGGCATGACCAACCCGATTACCAAGTGGAGTTACCAGATTCGTCGCACGGAAGACATCGCCTGGGCCGTATCGAGGGCTTATTTCATCGCCTCTACCGGCCGTCCCGGTCCCGTCGTCCTGGATTTTACCAAGGATGCGCAGGTCGGTAAGGCCGAATTCAAATACGAGAAATGCAATTTCATCCGCAGTTACATCTCCAAGCCCGTCCTGTCCGAAAGCAAGATTGACGAGGCGGTGAAGATGCTGGATGCGAGCGAACGTCCCTTCGTCCTGTATGGCCAGGGCATCCTCCAGTCCGGCGCGGAGAAGGAATTGGCGGCATTGCTGGAGAAAGGCGACATCCCCGCCGGCAGCACCCTGCTCGGCCTGAGCGCCCTTCCTTCCGACGACCCCCACTTCAAAGGAATGCTCGGTATGCACGGAAGCATCGCTTCCAATGTGCTGTCCCAGCAGGCTGACCTGATTCTGGCTGTCGGTATGCGTTTCGACGACCGGGTGACCGGCAAGTTGGACAGTTACTGCAAGGATGCCAAAATTATCCATATCGACATCGATCCCAGCGAACTCGGCAAGAACGTCGCCGTCGACCTCGGGATTGTCGCGGATGCCAAAGAGGCGCTTGCCGCCCTCTCGGCTAAAATGCCCCGCAAGGAGCGCAAGGCCTGGCTCGAGAGTGACAAGCATTGCCAGCAGGTCGAGATGGAGAAAGTCATCCTTCCTGAGACGAAAGGTACGGGCGATACCATCAACCCCGGCGAAGTCGTTGCGACCGTGGCCGAGGTGTGCGGACAGGATGCCATCATCCTCACCGACGTGGGCCAGAACCAGATGCTCGGCGCTCGTTACTCCCGCTTCAAGAGGAGCCGCAGTTTCATTTCCTCCGGCGGCCTCGGAACGATGGGCTTCGGCATTCCTGCCACCATCGGCGCCAAAGTGGCCGCTCCCGACCGCAAGGTCTGCCTCTTCGTGGGCGACGGCGGTTTCCAGATGACCATCCAGGAACTCGGCACCATTATGCAGGAGCAACTCGGCGTGAAACTCGTCCTGCTCAACAACAACTGGCTCGGCAACGTGCGCCAGTGGCAGGAACTCTTCTTCAAGGAGCGCTACTCCGCCACCCGTATGATCAACCCTGATTTCGAGAAAATCGCCCAGGCCTACGGCATCGAGCGCGTGCTGGTGGAAAAACGCGAAGACCTGCGTCCGGCTGTCGAGCGTATGTTCGCCGATGACAAGCCCTTCATCCTTGACGTGCACATCACCGAGGAGAATATGGTCTTCCCGATGGTCCCTCCCGGAAAAGCCGTCAGCGAGATTATGTTAAACGCTAAGGAATGGTATAAATAATGGAAAAGGAAAAACACTATATTATTACAGCCTACACCGAGAATCAGGTGGGCTTGCTCAGCACCGTGGCCGGCTTGTTTACCCGCCGCAGCATCAACATCGATGCCCTGCGCGTCTTTCCTTCGGGCATTCCCGGCGTGCACAAGTTTGTCGTCAAGACGACCACTTCCGAGGCCAAGGTCCGTGCGATTGTCGTGAATATGGAGAAGAAAGTGGATGTCATCAAGACTTTCTACTATGTGGACAACGAGGACTTCAATAAAGAACTCAAGGAAGTGCAAGAATATATAACTTTAAGAGAAAGTGAGAAAAATTAATCAATAGGCCTGTCGTTTTCAAACCTGTGCCACCCTCGGCACCATAAGAGGGAGGGGCCCACGAAGTGGGAGGGGTCGCGAAGCGACGGTTTGAAACACGATTGCGCCTATTGAAAAAAAAGAATTTAACAATTAACTTATAAATTTTTAAAACATTATGGCAAAAATTAATTTTGGCGGTGTGATCGAGAATGTTGTCACCCGCGAAGAGTATCCCCTCGCAAAAGCGAAAGATGTGTTGAAAGACGAAGTGATCGCCGTGATCGGTTATGGCGTGCAGGGCCCCGGCCAGGCGCAGAACCTCCGCGACAATGGCTTCAAGGTCATCGTGGGCCAGCGCCCCGGCAAGACCTTCGACAAGGCCGTCGCCGATGGTTGGACCCCCGGCAAAGACCTCTTCGGCATCGAAGAAGCTTGCGAGAAAGGCACCATCATTATGTGCTTGCTCTCTGACGCCGCCGTTATGAGCGTCTGGCCCACGATGAAGAAACACCTCACCACCGGCAAGACCCTCTACTTCTCCCACGGTTTCGCCATCACCTGGAGCGACCGCACCGGTTGCGTTCCTCCCAAGGACATCGACGTGATTATGGTGGCCCCCAAAGGCTCCGGTACTTCCGTCCGTCGTCTCTTCCTCGAAGGCCGCGGCATCAACTCCTCCTTCGCCGTCTATCAGGACTACTCCGGCAAAGCGCTTGACAAGACCCTGGCCCTCGGTATCGGCATCGGTTCCGGTTAC
>CAMJRT010000080.1 GCA_946408295.1 uncultured Bacteroidales bacterium | reverse complement strand
GGATTCATTATAGAAGAGGGCCTGGAAACTTTCTTCGGCTTTCTCGCGCACACGGGACCATTTTTCCACGAAAGGATTCTTCCTGGGGCCGAAACGTTCTTCCATTTCGAGGGCAAAGCAGAGGGTGTCGTACCACCAGGCGTTGGTATCTACCTGATAACCGGCTCTTTCCGTGACGGGCCAGCCATTCACATACGCATTCATCCAGGAAAGGGCCACCCCGTCCATCTGGGCCCATAGCAGGCCGTTGGGATGCAGGGACACTTCCTTGCGCACGCCGGGGCCGTAACTCTCGATGATGCCCTTGAGGGTGTCGCCGTATTTTTTCCAGACAGCTTTGGCGTCGCCGGCAAAGGCGATATATTGCTGAAGGATGTCCGCAATGCGCAACGGAGCCTCCACCTGGGTGGTGCGGTGGAACAGGCGTTCCTGCTCATCCGCAATCAGGTTGTCCAGAATCTCTTCAAATTCGGCGCAGTCGCCGTTGGCATAGAGCGTCAGTCCGGGCAGGGAAATGACCGTCTCGCGCAACAGTCCCGTCTCCAGCCAGGAGAAGCCGGCGTTGATGCGTTTGTGACCGCCCCGGTTCTCTTTGAGCAAATCGGCGTTGGCGGCCAGCACATCCTGGAAATTGTCGTAGGGCGCAGCGTTGGCGGCCAGGGCGTCGTAACGGGCCTTGAGGCTGCGCGGCGCCACGGGGGCCACACCGGCGGCAAACACCAGCACATCCCCCTTCTTGAGTTCCACGCTGAAATCGCCGGGGACAAAAAGGTCTTCGAGACAGTCGAAACCGCGGCGGTACTCATCGGAATAGGTCACGTCCTTGTACCACATCGGCATATATTTGAAGTTCGCCTTGGCGTTGCTCAACTGCATATTCAGGTCCGGGAATCCGGGATAGAGTTTGCAGGCGACGCCTCCGTCCACGGCCCGGAAGCCCGTGTCCGCCTGATCGTTCTGCCGGGTAAGGGCGTGTATGCTGCGGAAAGCCAGGAAAGGGCGCAAGGTCATCGTCATCTTGGAAGGAGACGCCAGCACCTCGTAACGAATCATCACCTGGTCCGCATCGGGCGTAAGCAGGAAGGATTTCTTGAGGATGATTTCACCCACCTTGTAGGTAATGGTCGGAATGGGGTCTACCTCAAAGTCGACGACATATTTGTGGCCTTTGGGGTCATACTGGTCGCCGTAGCAATGAATGCCCAAGTTGAACTGGCGGCCGCCCAGGAACAGGCTTTCGTCCAGCGCGGAAAGCAGCATATACTTTCCGCCGCCCAGCGCATCGACCGGTACGGCCAGCAGACCGTGGTAACGGCGGGTGTTGCAGGCGATGATGGAGGTGTTGCAATAGGCGCCCGTCTTGTTCGCGCTGATAATCTCGCGTTTGAGAGAGTAGGACAGGTTGACCAGTTCCGCCTTGTTGAATTTAAGAAATGCCATAGGTCTTATTCATTTATCCGCTCTCCGGAAGTCCTTGCTTGCAAGGAAAAGGGAAAACTTAAAAACAAAAATCGAGCAAAGTTACGAAAAAATAAGGACATAAACGAAAATATCGCCAAGTTTTTCCTGACGGCGCCCGAGAGGCTTGAGTGCTCGGGCCTTAGCCCCCGAAAGGGCGCTCACTCCATAAAAGAAGTCCGTTCGCACTTCCTTTCGGGGGACTTTTTCGGCCCGAGCACTCAACACTTACGCCGCCTCGTCAAACGATGTTGTTGCGCACCCCCATCTAGAGAGGCCTGCAAAGCCTATCCGTCACGCAATACCCCCTCGCGAAGCCCCATTGCGTGATGATGTGCCATTCTACGGGCCTGTAGCGGCCTCGAAATTTACACATCATTTGAGGAGGTCAGTTCACAGGCGGACTATCCCACATTTTGAGGTAACCAATCTTTGGGGATGGTGCCTTTAATGAATCCTCTTTCAATGAGCCAATCTTGGATCTCAGAAAAGTCATTTATAAAATCGGTCTGCGATTGGGAAAAATCGACCTGTGCCAAGCTATCCATCTTTAACCGACTGAGATTGATTCTATCTTTACGCGCCTTCAAAACAGGGATCTTCTGCAACCGTCTTTTGATCAGAATATCTTTGCTCAAAAGAAGATTCATCTCCCTCTTCAATTTTTGCCATCTCATGTAAAGCATGATTTCGGGCATTTTTCCATTGTATAATATCCTGCAATAATTTATCTGATACAATGCCTGAAAACTTTTCTAATTTTTTAATGCCCCATTCCAATGCTAGAAATGCTTCATCTGGGGTCATAGCCCCATAAAAGATGATGCAATTTTAACAATATTTTTGGGAATAGCCTAATATGAGAAGTAGAAAGAGATTTGGAAGTCTGTTCAACCGGATAGGCAAAACGATTTTTAAAGAAAATCATATTTTGACTTGTACAAGTTATAACTTTTATTTATCTTTGCAAAAAGTTTGAGTATGACATTCGAGGACATTTTAGGAGACGGCAGACTATGGGCGGTTGTCTATGAAGAAGACAAGATAAATATCCTGTCTAAATTATTTTCACAATGGCAGGATCCCGAATACCTATATAGTTTCTTTTCCGAGCATAAGAATGACTTGTTTTCTTATTTTCGAGTTACAGATATTGCGCAAGCAATCTATGACACGGGGCAAGATGCCAATATGCTCAAGGCTGTCATTCTGGACTTGAATCCCGACACTCATCTTGATTATCTATTTAAACCTCTTGAAAATTCACGGATAAGCGAGATGACCTTGTCCAAAGAGAAGGCAAAAGGGAGGCGGCTGTCGGGACATCCTTCTTGGTTGAGAATCTATGCGCTGAAGTTTGAATCGGACTCGTACCTTATCACTGGCGGCGCCATCAAGCTGACTCGAACAATGGAAGAACGCAGCCATACCTTGCAAGAGTTGGTGCGTCTGGAACAAGTTAGAAACTTTTTGTTGGAACAAGGAGCTGTAGACTTGGATGGATTTATTGAGTATAATACCTTAACGAATTGATTATGAAAACTACAAGAGACATACTGAAGGAGCATAGTGCCGGAAATCCGGGCGCTTGGAAGGAAGGTGCCAGGCAGGAGATAGTGGAATGGGGATGGAGGAAATACTCATTCGGCATCGCTGTCAAGGTCAAATGCCGGATGGAATCATTGGGCATCACTCAGAAAAAGCTGGCCGAAACGATGGGGTGTTCGCAACAATATGTATCGTTGCTTCTTAAGGGAAATGAAAACCTCACCCTTGAAACAATATACAAAATCGAAAAAGCCCTTCAACTCAACCTTCTCGGCGAATGCGTCAGTTTTACGCCCTCATACCCCGTATATGAATCTCGCAGCCAATATCTTAGCGACGAAGGGGCCGAGCCCGGCTACGGGAATCCGCCTGAAAAGGTATAGAACAGACCGGCCACACAAGCCCGCCGGTGCGCAGGAGTTGAGGAAGCGGAGGGGCGGATGATGAGGTGAGAGAGGCGTGGCCGTCCGCGTGAAAGACGAAGCAAGACGAAGCGACGGTCCGCAAAACTGAGGCTTCCTCCGCGTGAGAGCAACAGATTTTAGTTGGCTGGGCCGAAGACGTTGCGTACGGCTTCGAGGTAGCCGAATCCGTCGAGCATATCGGGCAGCAGGCAGCAGCCCTCAATATCCGGGCAGGTCCTTTTGCTTAAATTACTGACCAATAGTTTGATGGGTGCTGGGCAATAATAACAGCCCCCACGCTCAGTCAACCTTGCGGAGGACTTGCATGGTGCGGGCGGGAAGGTAGAGGAAGAGGGACTTGTCGTAGTGCCAGGGGCCGTTGGAGGATTTCTGGTCAAGGGTAAAATGGGACTCCCCTTTCTTGATGCGGGAGAAACCGTCATATTCCGCCTCGTCGGTGTCCAGCACGAGTTCATATTGGCCTCCGGGAGCGGCAAAGCCATAGTCGCTGAAGGAGTCCGTCGGGTTGAAATTGGCGGCGAAAATGCAATCGCGACGCTTGAATATCAGGATTTTTTTCTCCTGATCGATGACCAAGGCCTCGGGAGCGGCCTCCAGCAACCCTTCGCGGGCAGCCAGGTGAATCATATCCTGGTCAAAAGCGTTCAAGGCTTTGTAGCGCAAATTGTCCGCATCGACCAGCGACCACTGCCTGCGGGCATATTGGAAGGACCATCCGTTCCCCTCGCGCGGGAAATCAATCCACTCCGGATGGCCGAATTCGTTGCCCATAAAGTTGAGGTAGCCGTTCCCGGCCGTCGCGAGGGTAATCAGCCGGATCATCTTGTGCAGGGCGATGCCCCGGTCCACCACGAGCGATTGCGAACCCTTGTTCATCGCCGTGTACATCTCGGCATCCATCAGGCGGAAGATGAGGGTCTTGTCCCCCACCATCGCCTGGTCGTGGCATTCGGCATAACTGATGGTCTTCTCGTCCGCCCGTTTGGTCGTGAGTTCCCACCACATTTCGCCCATATTCCACTCCTGGTCCGAAAGCGTCTTGATCCACTTAATCCAATGGTCCGCTACGCCCATACTCATCCGGTAACCGAAGCCCACACCCCCCTGCTCGAAGGGAGCCGCCATCCCGGCCATTCCGCTGACCTCTTCGGCAATGGTGATGGCATCCGGGTACAGTTCCCGAACCAGCATATTCGCCAGCGCGAGGTAGTCCAGGGCGTTCTCATCCACACCGGCATCGAAATAAGGCTCATAACTGCAAAAGTCGCGTCCCAGCCCGTGGTCCCAGTAAATCATACTGGTCACGCCGTCGAAACGGAAACCGTCCAGCCGGTACTCTTCCATCCAATATTTGAGATTGGAAAGGAGAAAATACTTCACTTCATCCTTGCCATAATCGAAACAGCGGGAACCCCAGGCGGGATGCCGGCCGGCTGCCCCCGGATAGAAATACAAATCTTCGTGCCCGTCAAAGCGGCCCAGCCCCTCCGCCTCATTGTCCACGGAATGGGAATGCACCACATCCATCACGACGGCGATGCCTTGGGCGTGGGCGTCGTCCACCAGCCGCTTGAACTCTTCGGGAGTACCGAAGCGGGAAGAAAGCGCAAAGAAATTGGAAACCTGATAGCCGAAAGAGCCATAGTAGGGATGCTCTTGCAACGCCATAATCTGAAGCGTGTTGTACCCCAATGCGGCTACGCGCGGAAGGACCTCCCGGCGAAATTCTTCGAAAGTCGCCACCCCTTCTTTTTCTCCGCTCATTCCGATGTGGCATTCGTAAATCAGGGGCGCACCGGTCCTTTTCGGGCGAGCCCTACGCCACTTGTAAGGCTTTTCCGGATCCCAGACCTGGGCGCAGAAGGCCTTGGTCTCGGGGTCCTGCACAGCGCGCGTCACATAGGCCGGCAAGCGTTCCCCGCCCCCGCCGGGCCACTCGATGAACAATTTGTAAAGGGCGCCGTGGGAAAGGAAGAAGTCGTCCAGAACGAGTTCCCAGTTGCCGTTACCGACGGGCTTCAAGGCAAAGGCCTCGGTGCGCTTCCAGTTGTTGAAATCGCCGATCAGATAGATTTTGCTGGCGTTGGGCGCCCATTCCCGGAACACCCAGCGGCCGTCATCCATCTTGTGCAGGCCGTAGTACATCTGGTTGTTGACCCCCTTGGAAAGCGACCCGTTCACGCTCATTTTATCGCGCAAGGCGGCATAACGGGCGTGTCGCTCATCGATTTTCGCCCGGAACGGGCCCAGATAAGGGTCCATTTCATAGAGCATCGGAAGCCTTTTCTTTTTCACCATAGGATTGTAAATTTTTTATACAAGGAAACTACTTCTCCATTGCCGTCAGCGCTTCGCGGTTGCTGCGCAGATACTGGCGGCAGGCCTCAACCAGTTCCTTGGTCCGCTTGATATAACGGTCAATGTCGTCGATGCTCGTAGAAGCATCTTCCACCCTGGCGGCAATTTCTTCCAATTCGGCCACCGCCCTGGCATAATCAAAGGTTTCTTTCTTCATTGTCGTCAGTTCGTCCATTGAATCAAAGTCATAACTTGGGCAAAGTTACGGATTTTTGCAAATAATCCATTATATTTGCAAGCGCATTGCGATAAAACAAACACTTTATGGAACTTGACTCCGCCCGCTTGACCTGTCTCTATGAAGAGTTGCACCACCCGCTCGTGATGGTGGCGCAACTTTA
>CAMJRT010000079.1 GCA_946408295.1 uncultured Bacteroidales bacterium | reverse complement strand
ACAAGGGTGTCCTCGCGTGGGACGGTGACGAAGACCTCAAGGAGGGCGATGCCGTTTTCATCGAAGACCAGGAGGGCAACCGGACGGATGCTCCCGATGGTGACTACATCACTTCGGACAACAAGACCATCGTAGTGGTGGACGGAAAGGTGTCCGAAATCCGTGACCCCGAAGCGGAAGTGGCTCCGGAGGAAACACCCGCCAACGAAGAGGAAGAGGTGGCCGTCAAACACGGTCGCATCGCCACCGACAAGGGCGAACTCCTTTGGGAAGGCGAGGAAGACCTGAAGGCCGGTGATGCCGTCTTCGTGGAAGGTGAGGAAGGTCTCGCCCCCGCCCCGGACGGTGAGTACAAGACGGAGGATGGCAAGACCATCGTTGTCGCGGAAGGCATCGTTGCCGAAATCCGTGACCCGGAGGCAGAGGTCGCTCCCGAAGATGCTCCCGTGGACGAGGCAGAGGAACTCCGCAAGGAGAATGCCGAACTCCGCTCCCAGGTGGATGCCCTCTCCAAGAAGGTGGAAGAGCTGTCCAAGATGCCCCTCGCGGAACCCGCCCACGAAGAGGTGAAAGCCTCCGCTACCCTGCAGAAGACCGGGGTCAAGGGCCTTGACCGACTCGCGGAACTGATGCGGAAATAGCATTTTCTTCCGACTTATCGCGAAACGATATTTAACCCGCAGAAACCATTTAAAAAATTTAATACTATGCCTGCTGTTACCAACTTCCTTGTGAGTTCCCTGCCCGACTATGTGGCAACGAACCGCGACCTCATCATCAAGTCCTTCGGCCTTGCGAGTGCCGGAACCCGTGGCAAAATCGGTCTCCAGACTGGTGTCAAGAAGGTTGCCGCCCTCAACTACCTCGCCCTCTCCCCCGTCTTCCAGGACGGCTCCGAATGTGGCTTCAACGCCCAGGACGAAATCACCCTCGGCCAGAAGAACATCACGGTTGCCGCCATCAAGGTCAACGGCCAGATTTGCCCGGAGACCCTGCTCGGCAAGTACGCGGAGTACCTCGTCCGTGTGAACGCGAAGGAGAACCAGCTCCCGTTCGAGCAGTACATCATCGACACCCTGGTGGCCCAGATCAACAAGCAGATCGAGAGCCTCATCTGGACTGGTGACACCTCCGGAACCGACCTCATTGACGGCTTCCTCACCCAGTTCTCCGCGGATGGCAATGTCATCGCCGCGACCCTGACTGGCATCGCCGCCGCCTACGATGCCGTGAAGACCGTGTACTTCGCGATGCCGGAAGAGGCCCTGGAGAAGGGTGGCGCAATCTTCGTCGATCCCGCCATCTTCCGCGCCCTGCTCAATGACCTGGTGGTTCTCAACTACTACCACTACGATATGGGCAACGGCAACCCGGAGGAAATCCTCCTTCCCGGCACGGATGTCCGCGTCATCAAGACCGCGGGTCTCGCCAACACCAAAGCCATTGTCGGCACCTTCGCGGACAACCTCGTCTACGGCACCGATATGGAGAATGACAACGAGGTGGTGGACATCTGGTGGAGCCAGGATGACCGGATGTTCAAGTACGAGGCCAAGTGGAACTCCGGTGTGGCCTACCACTTCTCCGACCAGGTGGTTGTCGGTGCGATGGATGCCGCCCCGACCCCGATGGGTTCCTGCCCGTGCGCCGCTCCCGCGGCTGACGATGGCGGTGGCGAGTAATCCATAGGAGCCTCGCAAGCGAACGAAATCCCGGAGGGTGGGGCAACACCCGCCCTCCTTTCTTTAACGCCTTAAACCGAACGCAATATGCCTTGCTCCCAGACCCTTGCGGGCATCGCCCGCGACTGTTCCTCCAATATGGGAGGTATCAAGGAGGTCTACATCGCGAACTTCGCTGATGTGGATTCCGTCACCGTGACTTCCGGTGTCATCACCGCCATCACGATGGCTTCCTCCAAGAAGTTCTACAAGTACGCATTCGCCCCCAATTCCTCCAACCTCGCCTCCAACTGGCAGGTCAACGCGGAGAACGGGACGAAGTATGTGGAGTCCAACCTCACGATGGTGTTCAACAAGATGGATGCGACCAAGAGGCTTGAGATTATGGCCCTTGCCCAGTCCGAACTGGCGGTCATCGTGGTTGACCAGAACGGAACGATGTTCTACCTCGGCTATGAGGAAGGTGTCCGTCTCATCTCCGGATCGGACGGCCAGACCGGAACGGCCCGTGCCGACCGCAACGGATACACCGTTGTCCTCCAGGATGTCGCGGGTGAACTCCCGATGACCTTCACCGGAACGGTTCCCACAACCTAAACCTTCATCACTCCAACCCAGTACTCCCTGCCGGAAACGGTGGGGAGTCTTTGTTTTTACGAAAATCCGCGAAATGATATTTGTTGGCAAGATGATTTACTTGAGCAACACAACGGACGCGCAAGTCGCGTATGTACCCCGTGACACGGAAGTGCCGGAGGGTGCGACCATCCGTTTCACGATGAAGTCCACGGTAGACCTTGACCGGGTTCTTGACGCACTCGTCATTGATATGAACCTCTTGAAGGTCTACTACAATGTGGCGGTGACCCTGCCAGATGACATCACACCGGGCGAGTACCAGTACGAACTGACCGCGGACGGGGATGTCATTTCCTCCGGCCTCTGCATCGTGAGGGACAACGGGGAGAAAACGGAAGAATACAACAAAGAGATAGAATATGAACAGTACCAAAACTGAAAATGTCCGGGCGAATGTGGCCTTCGCGGCACTCGATCCGTACATTGAATCCAACATCGTGTCACCGAAGGAGTCTCCGGTTCACGGGAAGGAGTATATCGAATGGGGTGACAACAACGCATACCCCGACTACCTCCAGTCCCTTGCGGAGACCGTCCCCACCCTGCGTTCCATCATCAACGGCACGGTGGACTTCATCGCGGGTGACGAGGTGACCATCCTCCCGCTCAATCCGTCCTGGGAGCCGGGGCAGATGAACGGAAGGGGGGATATGATTGCGGAGCAAGTGGAAGACCTCTCCAGGGACGAGATGACGATTGGCGGCATCGCCATTCAGGTCATCCGTGGCCGTGACGGCAAACCCTGCGAAACCTACCACACCCCCGTCCGCTACCTCCGCGCCAACAAGGAGTGCGATGTGTTCTACTACTGCGAGGACTGGATGAAGAAGTACGGCAAGAAGGATGTCCTCGTCTACCCGGCATTCATCCCCGGCCTTGAGGACAAGTGGTTTGAACTGGACGAAGAGACCCGAAACCGCCACGCATCCTCCATCCTCTTCGTCAAGGGTGACAAGACCCGCACCTATCCGATCCCCGTCTATGCCGCAGCCGTCAAGGCTTGCGAGACGGAGCGGATGATTGACGAGTACTGGTTGAATGCCGTGGCCAACGGACTCAACCCGTCTATGATTATCAATTTCAACAACGGGACTCCTACCGACCAGATGAAGGAGCAGATCGAGCGAGACCTGGCCGACAAGTTTTCCGGGCCAAGCAATGCGGCCCGGTTCCTCATCTCTTTTAACCCCAACAAGGAGTCCGCGACCACGATTGAGACCCCGCAAGTGACCGACTTCGGTGAGAAGTACAAGGCCCTTTCGGAGACTTGCCGTGAGCGCATCTTCAACGCATTCCGGGCATACCCCAACATCTTCGGACTGTCCACGGCAACCGGGTTCTCGGTGGAAGAGTTCGACCAGGCGTTCAAGCTGTACAACCGCACGATGGTGCGCCCCGTGCAGAGGATGATTGCGGACGCATATGACAAGATTTACGGGCAGAAGGGTGTCCTGAACATCAAGCCGTTCACCCTTGACGGCACTAACGAGCAAATTGTGGACTGATATGGCAACGAAAGAATACCTCCTTGTGTCCGAAACATTCGTGAAGTCGGTCACATCCATTTCCGACAATGTGTCCGGGAAGTACATCCAGTCCTCCATCCGCGAGGCCCAGGAGATTGCCCTAAAGTCCATCCTCGGAACTTGCCTCCTTGACAAGTTGAAGGAACTGGGACTTGCGAAGGAACTGGACGATCCGGCCAACATCGCCTACAAGGACTTGGTGGACAAGTGCCAGTACTTCCTCGCCTACACCGCCATCGTGGAACTCACCAACAAGGTGTCCTACAAGATCGGAAACTTCGGTGTGGCGAAGTCCAATGACGAGAACCTCCAGGTGGTCACCCAGGACGAGATTGCGAAGATGCAGTACTACTACCAGTCGAAGGCCGACTTCTGCGCCCTTGAGTTGCAGAACTGGCTCCTTGAGAACCGCACCGCATTCCCGGAGTTGACGGACTGCATCTGCAAGAAAATCCATTCCAACCTCTATTCGGCAGCTTCGTGCGGACTGTGGCTCGGTGGCCCCCGCGGGAAGATGGCCCCCAAACCCACAAGACGATGACCCTCACGGAAACCATACGGAAAATGGAGGCCGTGGCCGCGGGAACGCCCTCGGTCTCATCCATCGTGCGGAATGACATCTTCCGTCTCAACACCCTGCCCGATGCGGAGTACGCGGTCTTCGGGTGGACGCAGGGCATCCACACGGCAAGTGTGGAATCGTCCCTCGTCACCTTCAACTTCACCCTCTTCTACATAGACCGGCTCCGTGCCGACAAGCGGAACGAGGTGGAAATCCAGTCGGTGGGCATCCGGGTGCTTGACAACATCATCCGCACCCTCAACGAGAACGGTGTCTTCGCGGAGAACGAGTACACCTTCCAGACCTTCCGGCAGAGGTTCCTTGACGAGTGCGCGGGGGTGTTCACGAATGTGGCCCTCTCCGTCCCCGTCTCCGATCTATGCGAAGAGACCTACGCGGACTTCAACAACGATTTCAATGTGGACTTCGCCATCGGTGGTGACGGGGTCAAAATATATTAGCCTATGGACACCTGGAAGACGATAGACATCAAGACGAAGTTCGCCATCGTCACCGCGGTGGTCGCATTCGTGGCCGGATGGGGACTGACAATCGCGGGGTTCATCCTCCCCCCGGAGGGTGAGGTCGCGGATTCGGTGTTGTGGATACTGGGCCAGTCCCTCATCTACACGGCATCGGTGCTTGGCATCGGGATGTACTTCAACAACCAGATGGTCAAGTTCCGTGCGGACACAAGGCGTTACATAGACCGGATCGAGCGGGAAAAGGAGACGGAGGAAGAGGATGACGCGGAGTGAGATTCTATCGGAAATCCGGTTCTATTTCGACATTGACGAACTGGTATGCCCCCACACCATCGCGAAGTGGGGTGAGCAATCGTGGCAATTCCTTGACACGGACTTCCTCGATTGCCTTCTCGTCATAAGGCGTGACATCCTGAAGAGGGCGATGTGGTGCAACGGCAATGGCAAGACCGAAAGGGGACTGCGTTGCAACCGTTGCTCCATCGTCCGTGGAAAGTCCGGTGTCTACCTCTCGGCCCATTGCCTCGGCAAGGCCGGTGACTTCACAATCACCGGGATGACCGCGGAGCAAGCGAGAATGAAAATCAAGGAGAACTCCCACCTCCTTCCCTGCAACATCCGCGTGGAAGAGGGGGTATCGTGGCTCCATTTCGATGTCCTCCCCCAGTACGGGGTGACCGCAAAGGTATACGGGTTCAAGGCATAGGGAGGGCGGTTTATGTCTAAATTATCAACTTGGGCAGCAACCGTAGGTTTATGTTTATGTTTTGCCCTCCCTTCTTGTTCCCCCAAGATAGTGGAGAAATGGAACACCCAGTATGTCTACCGGGATGTCCACCACCGCGACACGGTCATCACGAAGGATAGTGTCTACATCCGTGAATGGGTGAAGGGTGACACCGTCTACATCGAGAAGTACAAGGATCGTTTCGTCTACCGTGATAGGTGGCGGGACAGCATCATCGTGAAGCGCGATTCCGTTGCCGTGGAGACACTCAAGGAGGTCAAGGTGGAGAAACCCCTATCGTGGTCGCAGAAGGTCAGGATAGGGGCGTTTCCGTGGCTCCTTCTCGTTGCCGTTGGACTGGGTGTTTGGACATTCCGGAAACCTCTCCGCGGATGCTTTACGAAATTGCGGGAATTGATATTTAAGTAGCAAAAGATAGAAGACTATGGCAGATTTCAATGCACTTGAGGCCCTCATCAACGCCCACATCAAGAAGAATGGCGTTCAGGCCATCACGGGCAATATCTTGAACGGCATCCTCC
>CAMJRT010000078.1 GCA_946408295.1 uncultured Bacteroidales bacterium | reverse complement strand
ACCGCCCTGATTACAACGGGGCGGTTTTTTATATTTCAATCCAAAATCAATCGTTATGGCAATTCCGATTTGGAAAGACAAGTTCTGCAACCTGGGGGCGGTGGCATCCCAGTACTTCCGCATCCGCGTGAGTTCCACCACCATCTACCAGGGCAGGGCGTACCGGGCCACCTCGTCCGGCAACCTATACATCCGCATCAATGACATCTGCGCGGACTATATGGCGCAGAAAGTCCCGGTGTTGAATCCGTCCTCCGCTGCGGGCGGTATGTTCCCGGTCTCGTTCACCGTGCAGAAGTCCTCCAACGGGTCTTCTTGGACAACCGTGGAGACGGTGGACTTCAACGATGACTGGAGTTATGACAACTCCTTCGACCCGTCCACGAACGGGATGTCCTTCCCTATCACGGGGCGCATAGACCTCCGGCAGAAGATTGTGCAGACGAGGTACGCATCCTCGTCCGTGACCGTGTACTCCAGATACGGAGGCACATCGCGGAGCGAGTCCTTGACACCGTTGACAAGCACGGACTTCTCCGCGTTCTACAATGCGGTGGCGGCTGCGGGCAAGGGCCGGTTGGAGTACTGGTGCAACACCCACGCAACCTACAACGGGAAGACCCTCACGGAGGTGCAGATGGGAACGGTGACCTACAAGGTGACGAAGGCTTGCCCCCGGTACTGTCTCTACTACAAGAATCCCTTCGGAGGGTATGACCATCTGCTCCTTGAGGGTGCGGTCATCCTCAAGAGGGCGAACTCGCGGGAGACCTTCAAGGCCGACTACAACAACGGACTGGGGATGCGTGAGGAATGGGACTTTATGAACGAGACAACGGCCTCCTATGAGGTGAACACCGGATACCTCACGGAGGACGAGTCCTCCAGGATGCCGTACCTCCTTGACTCCCCGGATGTGTACCTATGCGACCTTGAGAACGCATCGGTGTTCATCCCGGTGGTCATCGCCACGGACTCATACTCCTACCAGTCCGCGAACCGCTTCGGAATGAAGATGAGAAATCACACCTTTGAAGTGAAGGTGGCGCAGAACACATACAAGCGATGAGGAACAAGATACAGCTTTACATCGGTTGGGAGCGGGCAGACCTTGACAACAACTCGTTCCTTCTGCTCAACTACACCCAGGAGGAACTGTCAAACCCCACCATCGTGCGGAACTCGTTCTCCAAGCAAATCACCCTCAAGGGGACTCCGCAGAACAACAAGATATTCGGTGACATCTACCGGAATGACCGCATCACCCAGTACGGTGGTGGCTATATCGGGGTGGACTTCGATCCAACGAGGAAGACCCCGTTCCGCATCTACAACGAGGCGATGGAACTCCTTGAGGAAGGCTACCTCAAACTGGACAAGGTGAAGACCGTCCGGAAGAAGGTGGAGTACACCGTGACCTTGTACGGGTCTCTCGGCTCGTTCCTATACGGCTTGTCATACAAGTCCAACGGTGAGAAGATGGCCATCGCGGACTTGGACTTCGGACTGACCCTGGACTTCACCATCGACCGGGATGCCGTTGCGGATGCGTGGGCGAGACTGGGTGGAGACACAAGCAAACCCGCCAAGTGGACGGTCATCAACTTCCTCCCTTCGTACAACGGCCTGCCTCCGTCCCCGTTCGATGCGAACAAGGCCATCGCGAATGCATCGTTGGTCGGCTTGCCGGAGACCGATGGAGAGTACTTTACCAGGGACGGATGGTGTCTCGCGACCCTTGCCGACAAGGTGACCGGGAACGAGGCGAAGGACATCCGATCCTACTTGCAGAAACCCGCCATCAAGGTGTCCGCGCTCATCAACGCCATCTGCGACCCGTCCAACAACGGTGGGTACACCGTGAACCTTGACGCGGACTTCTTCAATTCCTCCAACCCCTACTGGGACAAGGCTTGGCTCACCCTGCCTATGCTCAATGACCTGAACATTGATGTATCGTCCACGGTCGGTGATGACAACTTCAACGGAGGGACGCACACCATCCCAGGGGGTGGAAACCTCTCAATTCTCTACAACATCTGGGTGGACTTCGCAATGGTCGGCTCCGGTGGAGACACGGACTACAAACTCTACTGCGAGGATGACTGGGCCTCGGGTATGCAACCGAATGACAATCCGGGATACTACCTGAACTACATCGAGTGGGAGGTCATCGCATACGATTCCAACGATGTGGTCATCAAGAAGTTCTACTACCGCGTATCCACGGAGCAAGCACCGGAGGGCCAGTTGCAGATGGATGACACCTTCGACTACATCTCCGTAGGGTACACATTCATCAAGAACGGCCAGACCTGGAAGCCGAACATCACCATCCAGGAATACGGTGTGGCGAAGGTCTCCGTCAATATGTCCATTAAGAGTCTTTCGTGGGGGAATCTCCGTGCCAATTCAGACCCGAATTTGATGTGGCCCACCTCATCCTATGACTTCACCGATGGGGTCTATTTCGATTGCTATGCGGAGTTGCAGGGTTCGTACATCAAGTACCAGTTGGTGACTTCCTCATCCGTGAGGACTGGCGCAACCATCACGGCATCCTCCCTGCTCGGTTCGTCCCATACTCCCGCGGACTACCTCATTTCCTACTGCAAGATGTTTGGCTTGCAGATGGTGAGCCACAAGGGCGAGAAGGTCATAGACATCAAGATGCGGAAGAACCTATACTCTTCATCGGTGACGGACATCAACGGACGGATTGACCGCGGGCGCGGTGTGGAGAAGCTGCCGTTCGCCTTCGATGCCCGGTGGTATCTCTTCGGAAACGATGCGAAGGGTGACTACGCGGAGTTCTATGCGAACAAGTATGGCCGTCCCTACGGTCAGTTCCGCGTGAACACCGGGTACGAATTCGATGCCACGGACAAGAGGATCACGGACAAGATCGTATTTGGCAATGCTTGCGAGGTGGTGGAGACATCCAAGTTCTTCTGCCAGCTCACCGACAACGGACTGAACATCCCTCCGGTGTTCCTGGGTGGTGGCAAGTACGCCCTCTTCAAGGGAGGCGAGAACAAGGAGTATGACATCCCGTATCCGCTCAAGGCCACCCTGCAATGGGACAACGCATCCTACCCGATGCACGATGCCTTCCCGAAGATGCAGTTCCACGGATCGGAGAACGCCCACCTTGACGAGCGGGACACCCTCGTCTTCTTCAACGGGATGGAGTCGGTGTCGGCCCGTCACATCATCCTTTCGGACGATACGCGGATGATGCTCACCTTGAACGGGAACAACCCTTGTTGGATGCTCGGAAACACCGCGTGGGAACTGTCGCAGTTGCCCCGTTTCTCCCGGTACATCTTGAGTGCGAATGCGGTGCAGAAGTCCCTGGACTTCGGTGACCCCCTTGAGGCGCAGATTCCGGGCATCACCTTCGCCACCGGCTCCAACATCTTCTCGCAGTACTGGGCCAAGTACATCGCAGACCGCTACGATGACGATTCGGTGGTTGCGACTTGCTATGTAGACCTCCGTGGGATGCAAGTGAACGAGTCCCTTCTTGGTCGGTTCTATGCGTTTGACGGGGCCATCTGGGCGTTGAACAAGATAATCGACCATTCCCTGACCACCTCCGGATGCACCAAGTGCGAGTTCGTGAAGGTTCAGGACACAACCAACTATACAACCTTGTAAGACTATGGCAGAACAAGTAGATGTCAAGATAATCACCGTTGATGCGGTGAACAACCTCGCAGACCTCAAGAAGGCCATCAAGGACGCGAAGGACAACCTTTCCGGGATGACCCTCGGAAGCGCGAAGTACCAGGAGCAACTGAAGGAGGTCATCAAGGGGCAGAACCTTCTCCGCGCCTCTATGAACGGGACGAAAGCGGATGCGGAGCAACTCAAGGATGCCGTGGATGAAGAGGGCAAGTCCTACAACTCCCTCGTCAACCAGATGGCCAACCTCACCCGTGCCTTCCGTGCGACCACGGACGAAGCGGAGCGGGCAGACCTTGCCGGGCGCATCAAGGACATCAATGACCAGTTGAAGGAGATGGATGCGATGAGGGGGAACTTCCAACGGAATGTGGGAGACTACTTCAACCAGACATCTGCCGCGATGAAGGAGGTCATCAAGGACTTGCCGTCCCAGTTGGACAAAATCAAGGGGCCTCTGCGTGACATAGAGGGGTCTATGGGCCTTATGTCCAAGCACCCGATCATCGGCATACTGGGCCTTCTCGCCCCGCTCATCTCGGAGATTGCGAAGGGGGTCAAGGAGAACGAGAGCGCGATGGAAGGGGTCAAGAAGATTATGGACTCCCTCAAACCCTTGATGGACTTCTTCACCGGAATCCTCCAGACCGTGGTGGAGTATGTGGGTGACCTCATCACCCAGGCGGCAGACTTCCTCGGCTCGTCCGGCATCTTCAACCAGATTGTCAAGGGCGTGATGGGGGTTGGCAACGCCATCCTCCAGTTCGTCATCGCCCCGTTCAAGGCGGTGGGAGCCGCCATCAGGGTCTTGAAGGAGCAGGGCGTGAAGGGCATCGGTGATGCCGCCCGCGCTATGAACGAAGAGTTCAACAAGGGCATCGCGTTCAAGCAGAACTTCCAGTCCGGCCAAGCCGTGGCAGATGCCATCGTTTCCGGAGCCAAGTCACGCAAGCCGGGCAAGGAGGTGGGGAAGGCCATCAAGGAAGACCTTGAGGAAGAACTGTTGAAGGCCGATGACCTTGAGAAGATTTGGGAGAAGGCGTTGAACAAGATGCTCACCAAGATGCGTGAGCGGTACGCCTTCGAGAACGAGATGCAGGGTGTCCTGGACGAGCAGCAAGCACTCATTGACGCGGAGGTTGAGCAATACATAGCCGCCCTTGAGGACGAGGCAAAAGCGGAGCAGATAGTCCGGGAGACGGAGGTGAAGATGGCGAAGGAGGCGGCAAAGCAGAAGATGGACACTATGACCGCCTACGCATCCGGTGTGTCCGGTCTCACCTCAAGCCTCGCAGACCTACTGGAGAACGAGGGCAAGAGTGCCAAGAACCTCCGCATCGCATCGGCTACCATCGATATGATTTCCGGTGCGGTGACCGCCTTCTCCACGGCCCAACAGCTCGGCCCCATCGCGGGGCCTATCGTGGGTGCAATCAATGCGGCAGCGGTGGTAGCATCTGGACTTGCCAACATCGCGAAGATTCGCTCCACGAATGTGTCCAAGAACTCCACCCCGTCCACCAATGCACCGGAGACTCCCACGGTGTCCGCTCCCGTACTGGAGACCGCAGTCCCCACCACCACGGTGGTCAACGGGGCAAGCACGGAAGCCGCCCTGAACCGGGCCTCCGAACCGCAGAAGGTGTACATCCTCCAGAGTGATATAGAGGCCGCGGGAGACACTTCAAGGGTGCAAGTCGCGGAGTCTTCCTTCTAAATCTTACGATTTTTCGCAAAACGATATATCCCCCCAAAAGAACTGTCTATGGTTACGATTGGGGGGATACCCGTATATGATGCTCTCATCACGGACGAAGAGACCGGGATGATGAAGATTTCGTTGGTGGACGATCCGGCCGTGATGTCGGACTTCCAAGCCTTCGACAACATCCGCAAGATGCAGATGTACTCCGTCACCGATGACGAGAAGAGACTCGTCCGCGGTGTGGTGATGAGGGCAGACTTCCCCATCTACCGCAGGGACGAGCGGATGGGCGAGTACTACATCATCTACAAGCCGGAGACGATCCGTGCGATGGCAGAGAAGTACCTTGCCGAATCCCGGCAGAACGATGTCAATGTGATGCACTCCACCGATGTGGACGGGGTGCAGATGGTGCAATGGTTCATCAAGGGTGACGGTGTCTCCGTGACCGGGTTCGATGACATCGCGGACGGCTCCCTCTTCGCGGAGTTCCACATCCTCAATGACGAGGTGTGGGAGGCGGTGAAGGCCGGGGACTACAAGGGGTTCTCCCTTGAGGGGTTCTTCGACCTCGCACCGGAGCGGGACAAGCAGACGGTTGAAGAGATCGTGGATGACCTTGACGGCCAGTTCTCAAGTATGTTCAAATCCTTATTCAAACGCAATATGAGTAAAATCAATCGTTTCAAGGCCGCGCTTGCGAAGCTGCTGGCCGTATTCGGCAATGTCACCACCGACAAGGGTGTCCTCGCGTGGGACGGTGACGAAGACCTCAAGGAGGGCGATGCCGT
>CAMJRT010000077.1 GCA_946408295.1 uncultured Bacteroidales bacterium | reverse complement strand
GGAAGGCAATGAAGGCGTTACCGGCCCACAAGAACGCGCGGTTGCCTTCATAACCGTAATTCTGGTCAAATTCCATCTGGTAACTCCTGAGAACCTGTTCAGTCTGTGCGGTCACCATCTCCCCCTTGGCGATAATGCGCTCTCCGTTGCCAACGACACCGGAAAAATGAGCGACATTGTCCAGGGCTTTGTTCAACTCCGAACGGGTGCGGGTCTCGTCATAAATCAGATTGGGTATCAAGCATCGTTCAAGTCCTTTTTCGACCGCAGCCGAATCCGTTTCAGGCTCAAAAAGCACTTTCGTTCCGCCCAGCAGGGCCCTGCGAGCCCGGTCCGGGGTATAGACATCGACCACTGCCAAAGTATCTATCAGCGTAGAAATCTCATAGCAACAGAGGGTCTGGGCTTCGGTTTTCAACTGGTCGCAAAATCCTTTGGCATAGATAATCTTGAGCGTCGCCTTCACAACCCGGGCGAAATCGGGCGGCAACTTATCGGCCTGCTCGAATGCCTGGGACTGCGCCTGGGCGTGTTTGTGATAGAAAGGCGGCTGTTCCCGCATGACCTGGGCCCTGTCCTCTTCTTCCTGCGCGGCGCTCTTGATAATGGGCACATCAAAACGGGCATACAAATCCTCATACATCCAAGGCTGGCCTTTCTTGAATTCGTAGTTGAACTTTCCGGCCCTGGGCAGGAGGAACAACAAGACGAAGAAAAGAACGACGAGGGGGATGTAAACCCGAATATTGCGCGGGAAGTTGATTTTATCCATCTATGCGTCGATATTGGCGTAGTGGGCGTTCTGTTCAATGAATTCGCGGCGGGGCGGCACATCGTCCCCCATCAGGATGGAGAAAGTACGCTCGGCTTCGGCGGCATTCTCGATGGTAACCTGACGGAGCAGACGGGTCTCGGGATTCATCGTGGTGTCCCACAACTGCTCATCGGACATTTCACCCAAACCTTTGTAGCGCTGTACACGGACACTGGCATCATTGCCGCCACCCATTTCCTGAATAGCCGCTTTACGCTCGTCTTCCGTCCAGCAATACACTTGCTTCTTACCCTTCTTGACCTGGAAAAGCGGAGGGGTGGCCAAATAGACGTGGCCGCCTCGAATCAAATCGACCATATAGCGGAAGAAGAAGGTCAGAATCAAGGTGTCGATGTGGCTGCCATCGACATCGGCATCGGTCATCACAATCACTTTGTTATAACGAAGTTTACTGAGATTCAGCGCCTTGGGGTCTTCTTCCGTACCGACGGTCACGCCGAGCGCCGTGTAGATATTGCGGATTTCCTCGCTCTCGAACACGCGATGCTCCAGCGCTTTTTCTACATTGAGAATCTTGCCCCTCAACGGCAGGATGGCCTGGATGCGGCTGTCGCGGCCATTGACGGCCGTACCGCCTGCAGAGTCTCCCTCCACAAGGAAGAGTTCGCATTTTTCGGGGTCGCGGTTGGAACAGTCGGACAATTTGCCGGGCAGTCCGCCGCCGGACATCACCGTCTTGCGGGTCGCCTCACGGGCCTTGCGGGCGGCCTGACGGGCGTTGGCGGCGAGAATCACCTTCTCGACAATCATCTTCGCCTGGGCGGGATGCTCTTCCAGATAACTTTCCAACGCGGCGCTGATGGCCGTCATCACGGCCCCGCGCACCTCGCTGTTGCCCAATTTGGTCTTGGTCTGCCCCTCAAACTGCGGCTCCGCCACTTTACAGGAAATGACGGCGGTCAGACCCTCGCGGAAATCCTCGGGGGAAAGGTCGCCTTTGAACTTGGCCAGCAGGTTGTTGGCTTCTGCGTAAGACTTCAGCGTGGAAGAAAGGCCGCGTTTGAAACCATCCAGATGCGTACCGCCCTCGATGGTATTGATATTGTTGACATAGGAATAAATCTTCTCGGAATAGCCCGTGTTGTACTGGAGGGCGATTTCGATGGGGATGATCTTGTCGGTTTCCAGACAGATGGGCTCCTGGATCAGGCTCTCCGAACCGGCATCCAGATACTCCACAAATTCCTTGAGGCCATATTGGGAATAGAACACATCTTTGCGATAGTCTTCATATTCTTTGCCCGCCTCGTCAATCTTGCTGATTTTCCTGCGGTAGTCGGTGAGCGACAAGCGGATGCCCTTGTTCAGGTAAGCCAATTCGCGAAGACGCGCCGCAAGGGTGTCGTAATTGTATTCGGAAACGGTGAAAATCTCAGGATCGGGATGAAATTCGATGGTCGTACCCGTATCGGAGGCATCGCCGGTCACGGCGACATCCGCCAGCGGCTTTCCTTTGCTGTATTTCTGAACAAAGACCTTCCCCTCGCGATGGATGGTAGCGACCAGGCTGTCGGACAAAGCGTTGACGCAAGATACACCCACGCCGTGCAGACCGCCGGACACCTTGTAACTGTCCTTGCTGAACTTACCGCCGGCGTGCAAGACCGTCAAGACCACCTCCAAGGCGGAACGATGCTCCTTGGGATGCATCCCCGTCGGGATACCTCGGCCGTTGTCCGTCACTTTGATGGAGTTGCCCTCCAGGATACTGACTTGGATATCCGTACAATAACCGGCCAGCGCCTCGTCGATACTGTTGTCCACCACCTCATAGACCAGATGATGCAAGCCTCGCTCGGAGATATCGCCGATATACATCGAAGGCCTCTTGCGAACGGCCTCAAGCCCTTCCAGCACCTGAATGCTGCCTGCCGAATATTGATTTTCCTGTTCCATTTTTGTTGTAATTTTCCTATATTTCCAATTCTTACAAAGATACAAAATATTATCGGATATTCAAAGTAAATCCGAGGGTAAATTGACCGCCTTGCTGCGCAAAGAACGGATGGCGCTGAATCTCCTGGAAAAGGAGGTTGTCACAATGCAGCCAGAACGACCATTCCGGCGAAAGGACATACTGCGCATCCAGTCCCAAATTGACGAAAGGACGGATGATATAGTTCTTCTCGACGCCGTCGGCAGACCAGCGGGCCTTGCGGGCCCCCCGGACTTCCAGCGAGAGTCCGGCATAAATCCGTTTGTTGTAATTGTAGGTGGCGCGAAGATCCAGCAGGAAGGGAGGCAAGGTCAGAACTCCTTTCGCGAAAGAATGGCGGTCGATGTTGTAGGTCCCTTGGTAGCGGATTCCGCCATAGACATCGAGGAATTCGCAATGATAGCGCGTGCGCAGGCCCGCATAAAAGCTCTGGTAATTGACATACGCGATGCCCGGCAGCATTTGGGGCTGCATCGCTATGGTTTCCATTTTGACCGCTTCCATCGGCGCCAGCCCGACGACCTTGTAGCCCAGTTCGACGTGATAGGACCACTTGGGGGTGATTTTCCCATCGACACCCAGGGACGCATTGACCCGCTCGACGGTACTTTCCAGCAGAGACTCACCGGCATAGTTGTACCGGGCATTGAAATAAGGATTGGACTCCAGCAGATCGTCGTAGGTATTCATTTTGATACCGCCGTTCACTTTCAGGAAGAAAGTCGCCCACTGCTTCCACGGGTCGTAGGAAATCGTCACGTCCGGGTAAACGACCTGCTGGACAGGCTTTCCATAATTCAGGGTGGACTTATCCTTCAATACATAGGCGATATTCACGCCCAAATCCATCTTGAATTTCCGGAAAGTCATCAGGTAATGGGGCGTCACGCTGAACAGTTGCGCATAATTATTGTGAACCGGGTCCGCCGCATCAGCCCCCGAACGGAGGATGAAAGCCCGCAAATCAACATCAAATTGAAAACCGTGATGCGGGTTGATCATATCTCCGACCTTCCCGTACAAAGCCACATTGCCCATACGCAGAACCGGATCCGCCCACCCCGTGAAATTATCCTGGGCATAATGGGCATCCAGCCGGAAATCATAGAAAACACGGCCCACCGACTGGCGGGGAGAATGCGCCCCCACCGATACATTCGCCAGGTTGTAGCCTCTTTTCCCGAAAGGAAGTTCCAGGTTGGTACCGGCCTTGGCGTGAAGCCCTTTATAGAAGGCATCCCAATCCAGCACTACCCGCTTGAAATCGTATCGTCCCTTGACGCCGGCCCTCGTATCGCTTTCCAGCCCGTTTTCACTCTTCAGCACCTCGCTGCCGTCAAAAGCGTTGGTCGCGCGGTAAGTCCCCCAGTAGGAACGATGGGTCGCATACACGGACAGGTTGAAACAACTGTCCCCCACCGCCGGATTCCAATAGGCGTCCACCAACGGATGAAGGGTATAGCCGGCACCCGCCCGCAGATACAACTGATTCTTGCGAACTTCCTGCTTTTTAGGGCGCAAATCCATCAGATAGGGAGAGAAATCATACGAACCCTGATAGGGTTTTTCAAAAACAGAATAGTCAAAACGCGTATCAAAGGTGGCCACGCTGTCGGGCAGCACCACTTCCTGGTGGGGGAAATCTTCAGAAGAAACATTTCCTTTGTAAGTCCCGGTCACCCGGACCGTCGGATCCAGGCTTTGGGCGGAAAGCACTGCGCCCAGCAGCATCAGATGGAGGGTCAGAATCTTCCTCATAATGTTCTATTGTTTAGCGTCAATTCTTGCAAGCCGTTCTTCCACGGACGAAAGCACATCATCCGCAGGGTCGGAACTGCGATAAGAGTCACGAATCCATACGAGATTGTCTTTGGCGGAGCGCATATCGCCCTTCTCCATGTAGGCGTCACAGAGCAATATGACCGATTTGGCCAGGTAATAGACGTGCGTCGTTCCCGAATCGGAGAAATCCGCAGCCATATCTTCAACCGTCGTGTAATCCGCACGGTCAAAGGCATCTTTGATCAGGATGTAGGTACTTTCCGCTCCTCTCGCCGTCTTGGGCTTCCCGGCCAACTGCCGGAAAAGCGGCAGGGCTTCTTCACGACGGCTGGTGCTCATCAGCGACTTGGCCTTGATGTAAATCACATCTTCTCTCAGCGCCTCATCGTCGCCCGTCTTGGGCAACTGCCCGGCCAGCGCATCCGCCGCAGCGATGGCGGAATCATAGCGCTGGGCCATCCAGGCGGAATAGAGCATCCCCTTGCGTGCCAGTTCCCTGTTTTCTTCAAAACGGGCGAACTGCAACAAGGCCCGATAGGCGCCATAAGCATCGTCATAGAGTTGCATCTGATAAGAAAGTTGGGCGAATGCACTCATCGAGGGCTCCATAAAGGTGGTATCGCCGGACTCGACCACCCGGCTGAAACAGTCACGGGCCTTTTCTTTTTCGTCCAACTTGCGATAGGACTCCGCCCGGTAGAAATCCGCCTTGGACACCAGGCGGGATTGAGGATAAGCCCCGTCGAAAGACTCCAGGGCGGCGACCGCACGCTCCCAGTTTCCGCTGAGGAAAAGTTGCTCGGCGGAATTGAAAACGATACGCTCCTTATCCTCCTCGCTCTTGGTCTCCCCCCGGCCCAGTTTTTCCAGATAAGCCAGATAAGCGGCACCATCTCCTTTCTCCTGATAAATGGACTCGATGGCCGCCAGCGCATCCTGCGCCGAACCGGAAAGCGGCATCTGCTCGATAATGCGCTGGTAATAAGACAGCGCTTCATCCACATCGCCGGCATTGCGGGACAGCATTCCCAGCGACAGCAAGGACTTGGAAACATAGGTGGTATCCCGTCCGGTTTCCACCAGTTTCGTAAAGACCTCACGCGCTTGAACATCCTTCTTGACATCCACATAGGCCAGGCCGAGTTCATACATCGCCTCCCCGTAATACGCAGACTCCGCAGAGGCCTGCATGACGGGCGCAAGGGCTTCGATGCGCCCTTTCTTGTCCGAGAGCAAGCCGCAACACAGTCCCGCCTGATAGTACGGATAAATATCGTCCGGATTCACATCCAGCGCATAGGCATCCCGGTATTGCTGCAAAGCGGCGGTATAATCGCTGCGGACGAAATGGCAGTCACCCCGCCGGACGATGGCATTTTTACGATAAACCGCATCCTTCTTCCCGCTATAACGGGCAAACCAGCGGTCGGCATTCTCATAGTCCTTCTCGCGATAATAGCAATAAGCCAAACCATATTCGACGAGCGACTGCTGCGGCGTTCCTTGCAGGGCGGATGCATGGTAAAGGTCGGTGTAGAGTTTGCGGGCCCGGTCATATTGACCGTCCCGGTAATAGGCATCCGCCAGATAATAATTGGCATACTGGGAAAGCAGCGTGCCCTTTTCCGCGTAGGTGGAAG
>CAMJRT010000076.1 GCA_946408295.1 uncultured Bacteroidales bacterium | reverse complement strand
GCTTACGCCTATGTCTTCCCTGCCGCCATTCAGGATGTGCTGGAGACAGCCCGGCAGATGCTGGGTTCCAAGATGGATAGCAACACGGTCCGGGCGTTTAACGATATGGAGAACAGTTTTCCGACCTATGCATTTATTTCCTACGGCCTGTGGTGTTTTATCTACGGCACCTTGCTTTCTTTCATTCTCTCGCGGACGCTGCCGGAAGGAATGATGATGGAAGAAGAGGATGAAGATGACGAATAATTTGGAACAAGATGGATCTCAGCATTGTCATTTCACTCTACAACGAGCAAGAGTCCCTGCGGGAACTCACCGACTGGATTGTCCGCACGCTGCAGGACAAAGGGCTGGAATACGAAATCATCCTGGTGGACGACGGTTCCCGGGACGGTTCCTGGGATATCATCCGTGCCCTGCCCACCGAGTTTTCGGGCCCGCACATCCGGGGCATCCGCTTCCGGCGTAACTACGGCAAGTCGGCGGCGCTGTTCAACGGATTCAAGGCCGCCCAAGGAGAGGTGGTCATCACGATGGACGCGGATTTGCAGGACTCCCCCGAAGAGATTCCCGAGTTGTACCGGATGATCAAGGAAGAAGGCTGGGACATCGTGTCGGGCTGGAAGCAGAACCGGCAGGACAACAAACTGACGAAGAACCTGCCTTCCAAATTCTACAACTGGACGGCACGCAAAATCACGG
Source organism: uncultured Bacteroidales bacterium (assembly GCA_946408295.1). Next base: position 5,509 of record CAMJRT010000076.1, on the reverse strand, counting down.
GCATCCAACTGCACGATATGAACTGCGGGCTGAAGGCCTACCGCCGCGAGGTCGTCAAGAGCATCGAAGTTTATGGGGAAATGCACCGCTACATCCCCTACCTGGCCAAGAACGAGGGCTTCACCCGCATCACGGAAATGCCGGTCCATCACCAGAAGCGAAAATACGGCAAGAGCAAATTCGGGCTGGAGCGCTTTGTCAACGGCTTTCTGGATTTGCTGTCGCTGTGGTTCCTGAGCACCTTCGGCAAGAAACCGATGCACTTTTTCGGCTTCACGGGCCTGCTGACCTTCCTGCTCGGCTTCATTTTTGCCGTGTGGATTATCGTGGAAAAACTGGTAGCGCAGGCGAACGGCCTCCGCTTCCGTCCCGTCACTGAGCAGCCGGGCTTCTTCCTCGCCCTCACCGCCCTGGTCATCGGCGTGCTGCTCTTCCTCGCCGGCTTCCTCGGCGAAATGGTCTCCCGCAACGCCGCCGAACGCAACCACTATAATATTAAAGAGGAGTTCTAACGGGCGGGCTCGGCACCCTACAAGCACCCTACAAGTACCCTACAAGTTACGTACCGATAGAAACGTACGCGGCTTACTGGACAGGCTCGACTTCCCTTTGCTCTTTCGCAGCCTCGGCGCGCCAAGGGGCGAAGAAGCGCTCGATAATGTTGTAAGCGATGATGGCCTTGTCCTTGACCTTATGGCCATACCAATAGGCCGTCACCTGGTCTCCCGACGAATATTCCATATGAATCCGGTAGGAATGCCCGCCGCAAATGGGCTCCTCCAAACGGTACCCGTTCAACCTATATACTTTCTCCTCCAGTAGAATTTGCGCCAGCGAATCCACCACGCTTTTCTCCACCGGAAACTCGCGCCGGATAACGGGATTCCCGAAACGATTGCCTTCATCCATGACAACCACCACCTTGGCACTGTCGGGCACATCCGCAATCAGTTCGCAATAATCCGAACCCAATCCCGCCGCCCCGTGACAGGCATAACTGCAATACACCAAGTCCCCCTTCGGCCTGGCCTGCATCAAACAGCAACCCAACAAACCCATAACCATCATCAAAATGCTTTTCATAAAAGTACTCTGCAAGTTGCGCAAAGATACTAACAAGCCGAGAGAAAAGCAAATGGCTGTCAATGACTCCTCCATTGCTTCGACAAACGATGTTGTGATTGAAATGCCCCTGGAGTAGCGTAGAATGGCACATCGTCACGCAATGGGGGTTCGCGAAGGGGTATTGCGTGACGCATCGGCCCCACAGGCCCTTCTATGAGGGGGTGCGCCACAACATCGTTTGCAGAACTATGATTCGCCCTACAGCAACCTGTCCAGTTGGGGAGCAGGAAGTCCTACGAGCCTCGCGATTTGTTTGGTTGGACAACCATATTGACTTTTCAGTTTTCGGGCTAAGGAGACCCGTTCAGAGACGGACAATTGACGGAGAGTCTGTCCCGGAAACAAGCCTTTCAGCAAGGTATCCCGGTGTACCCGCATCTCTTTGTCCGGGATGCTCAGCGAAGAGAAACTTCCCATCTGCTCATCCATATCCTTATCCCGGCAACTGCTCATAAAATAATGGTACGCGCGCGGCGTCACAAATATCTTTTCAACCAATGACGCAGCGACATAATGACTCGGGAGTATCATTCCGTCCATTGCCCGCCAGTTCCGGGGAACTTTTTCTGCGCCCCTTCCTATCATCCGCCGCTGCTCATACGACAAATCACAAAGGCTTTCCGATTGACTCATATCCATCCATCGGGGTGCGCACCACTCGCATCCCTGTAAAGAGGACGGAAACAAGAGCGAACAACTTGAATAAGGGTAAAACCACGCAGAGTAAGCAAGATGTCCCACGGGAGGATTGCGCAAGACATAGCAAATGACCGTTTTAAGATATAAACTGTCTGTAATGCTTTTGAAAGACACGGCGGACACGTCTGCAATGGCTTCGTCACCGCCACGCTTCGATAATGCGATGCCAAGGCAACGGACGAATTCGCGGATAAAGTCTCGGCACACCTCCTCCAGCCCATACAAAACAATATGAAAGTGGTTGTCCATCAAGCAGAATGCCAGCAAGAGGACATCATGCTCCTGTACCAGCACCGCCAGCCTGTTCATTGCATAAACATAATCGTCGTGACAACGGAACAAGACTTCCGCTTTGGTCCCGTCGGAGCAAAAATGATAGCAATTTGTTATCGGTGCAGATTGGCCTCTCTCTACCCGGCGGCTAATGCCAAGGTCATACAATACTTTTTCGTCAATTTCCTTCATACAAGTTGTTGGGCAAGGGGATTATATCAATTTGGCCTCATTCAACACGCCTTGGCTAGTCACCTTGCTGGTCGGCCTTGTCCTCTTCGCAAATTTGAGAACAATTATCCGTTTCACAAGAGATTTTCTAAAATAATGACAAAAACACGCCCTACAGTGTCGTATAGTTGCGATTTTTGAGAGTTAAACTTTTTGAAAAATGTCACTCTTTCCGCGTCGGCAAAAGATGCTGTGATGGAGGTACCGCCAGAGGCGCGTAGAATGGCACATCGCTGCGGCATTTCGGTGATGACCACCCTGACATTTCGGCGATAGTCACCCAGGCAGCTTCGACAAACGATGTTGTGGCAGAGGTACCGCTAGAGGCGCGTAGAATGGCATATCGTCACGCAATGGGGGTTCGCGAAGGGGTATTGCGTGACGCATCGGTCCCACAGGTCCTTCTATGAGGGGGTGCGCCACAACATCGTTTGTTGGGGTCTTCCTATGGACCGAATGACAAGAGGGCAGAAAGCAGATTTTTGAAAAAGGCTATGGGAAAAATAGTATACGGGAAAAGGATCTGGGTAATTGATAAGGAGGGTCACACCGTAACAACGGATAGATTTGAAGTTGGAAAATCCGAATCTATACAGGAGGCCGTTAAAAGGGGGAATTTAACGATGCTTAAATCGAAAGAGGCAAAAGAGATAAAATAGATCAATAAAGGAAACCGAACAGCCAAAGCGGAATCCGGTTTCCCGAGCCAACTTCGGTGTCATCTACGGCAAGGTAACTGTCCGGAATATCAGCAATCTGATCAAAGGTTTTCCCTTTGCCTCCCACCTCAAAGAGTTGCTTGCCATCGATGAGAAAATCCCCCTGCTTGGGGTAGCGGACATCGTGCAGGACATGCAACTGACTTAAAAAGAAGGTTTCTCTCTCCGTTCCCTTGTCCACCTTCGGGCAAAGGACGTGCATCAAGTTGGGATTGCCCAGAAAAATTTTATCAGGCTTGGTAAGAGACTTATAGTTCTTGACCTTGTCCGTGAGCAGGGCGAGAACCTGCGCCTTGTCCAAGGAGTAAAGCATCTTGAGCCCGGACTCATTGTCTGTGGACAGTTGCCGCCAGAGTTCAGACATATTGGGTTCGAAGGGAACGTGTTCACTGATAATCATCAACAGTTTCTTCACCTTCTGCAGCGTCTCATAGTTGACATTTTCCACGGAGGGAAGATCTGAATCAATGACAACCGTGACTGTCTCACGCAAGCGTGGGGAAAAGTCCTCCGGAGATTCCCGGTAGAACGGGTAGTATCCGTGCGAAAGATAGGCTTCGAAAAGCGGAGCCACTTTGATTTTCCCTACAATATCCATCGCTTCTTGGACATGATGTTTCAGCAATTTTTCCAAAGGGATGGCCTCTGTCCGGAATACGCCTTCCAGGTCCAGATATTCACGAAATGACATTCCATACAGCGTATAGGATGTTTGCCGGCGTGACATATCAACTTTGGCATTGTCCATAACCAACAAAGAACTGCTGGTATAAACGATGCTCATATCAGGGTAATCGTCGTAGATATTTTTCAGCGTTTGAGCCCATCCCTTATAACGATGCACTTCATCCAGATACAAACGGGTGATACCTTGCCGATCGGCCCAATCAACAAGGTCAATCAGGCTATGCGTCGTAAACCACAAATTATCCAGCGTGGCGTATAGCGTCCGGTCAATGTCCTCATAGTTCTCCAAGATATGCTGGAGGATCATAGTGGTCTTGCCAACTCCCCTTGCCCCCTTGATGCTGATAATACGCGCCTTCCAATTGATTTGGCCATAGAGATAGCGTTTGAAACGCAAATCAACCTTCGCAATTTTGCGATGGTAACTGTCGTACAGCGGCTGAAGTTCTACTTGTTCCATAACCCGTTACTTTGATTCACACCGCAAAGATAACAAATTTATGGTTTCAACCGTAAAAATTTTCAAAAATTTATGGTTCCAACCGTAAAGCATAACGTCAGCCTTGATTTTTATAGCCACTTTATGCTTCCTCGTTCAGCCCGTCAGTTAGGGAGATGCCTGCAGAATTGGATGATGAAAAAAGGGCGGAGCCGCACGCTTATTTGGGATCGCGGTCGTGGGGGTCGAAGCGTTTGAGGATGAAGCCGGAGCCGAGGTATTTGGTGCGGACTTCTTCGTCGGCGGCGAGTTCTTCTGGGGTGCCTGTCTGGAGGATATTGCCCTCATACAGGAGGTAGGCGCGGTCAGTGATGGCCAAGGTCTCGCCCACGTTGTGGTCGGTGATAATCACGCCGATATTCTTGAATTTGAGTTTGGCGATGATGTACTGAATGTCTTCCACAGCAATCGGGTCCACCCCGGCGAAAGGCTCGTCCAAAAGGATGAATTTGGGATCGACGGCCAGGGCGCGCGCAATCTCGCAACGGCGGCGCTCGCCACCGGACAGCTGGATGCCCAGACTCTTGCGGACTTTGTGAAGGCTAAACTCGTCAATCAGATTCTCCAGGCGTTCGTGACGCTCCTGCTTGGTGAATTTCGGGCAGAGTTCCATCACAGACATAATGTTGTCCTCCACTGACATCTTCCGGAACACGGAAGCATCCTGCGCCAGATAGCCTACTCCTTTCTGGGAACGCTTGTACATCGGCAGGTTCGTAATATCCTCATCATCCAGAAAGATGCGACCCGCATTGGGGGTAATCTGGCCCGTAATCATATAGAATGAGGTGGTCTTGCCGGCACCGTTGGGACCGAGGAAACCGACAATCTCTCCTTGCGACGCCTGCATAGATACGCCCTTCACCACGGTGCGCACACCGTATTTCTTTACCAAATTTTCACAACGGAGTATCATAAGCGTCTATTTGATTACGGCGTCAAAAGATTCGAGCACCGTACCGATTTGCGGATTGGCCTGAATCATTTCCTTCAGTTGCTGCTCAGGAGAATAGGCTCTGGCCGCCTGCACATCCTGGGGCAGGGTCTCAATAACGACATCCAAGGCGTCGTAACCCACCCGTTTGCGCAGGGATTGGGTCAACTCGCGGGATTTCTTGTCCTGCATCCACGAACGCTGGGCCTCATTCTGGACTTTGAGAATGACGCGCACCTGACCATTCTCGATAGAGACTTCGTTTTTATCCGAGGTCAGGCAGGTGGCCAGACGGGGCTGGCCGTTATCGGTGTATTCCTTGGCAAGAGCGGAAAGGGCTTC
>CAMJRT010000075.1 GCA_946408295.1 uncultured Bacteroidales bacterium | reverse complement strand
GGTCGATGGCGTTGAAACGGAAGTAGGCATTCTCGAAACTGCTGCCGTAAGACTCCGTACGTCCTTTGTCGGAGGAGGAACTGACGACATAGCCCTTGTCCACCCAGGAGGAGGGATTGGAAGGGTCGGTGCTCTCGCACATTCCGATGAAGGAGAGTTCGTTGCCGAAGGTGCCGCCGGAAAGGCCGCCGAGGGCGACAAGGCTGTAGTACATCCGCAGTTTCTCCACGCCGCCGACGGTCACCGTGCGGATGACGGGAGCCCAGTAACCCCAGTTGGGCGTGACGCTGCCCAGTCCCATCCGGCCCCGGATGGCATTGAGGGAGTCACGAGCCCAGGCGGGAGCGTCGTTCATCGGGCCCGGGAGGTGGCTCCAGTTGACCAGGTCGGAGGAGCGCCGGCCTTGGAAATGTCTGCCGGTCGTCGCCTGGAGATGCTGGTTGCCGTAGGAGGCGTCGGTCGCATACATATAATAGTAACCCTTGTAGTAAGCGACGGAAGGGTCGTGGACGTTGGCGAGGTTCCACCGGGCACGGTCGTTCCAGCCCATGATGCTCCGGTAGTCGTCGCTGTAGGTCGGGATGAAGGCGCTGTCGTCTTCTTCCGTCTCTTCCGCATCGTCGTACCGGCACTTGCGGATGTCGAGGTGCCCGTGTTCCGTCGTCAGGTGGGCGACGATATCCTTGCCGGCTCCGATGCTGAACTTGTAGGTTTCGGTAAAAGTCACGCTCTTGTCGGCGGCCAGCGACGAGGCTTTGATACAGGCGACGCCGGAGCGGTTTTCAATGCTCATCGTGACATAGGCGCCGTTCATTTTCTGCCGGAAAAGCGCCCAGTCGGTCCAGTCCATCGTCAGGTTGTTTCTCAGGCTCTGGTCCGTGTCGAAGGTCGCCGTGGGGGTCCAGCCCCAGGCGTCGGCACGGAAGGCGAGATATTCGGTATATCCGTCCGCCCCGTAGGCTTTGTTGCCCAGAACGAGTACCCAGTTGTACCAGTTCTGCGTGGCGGCGCTGTAGTTGTAGAATTCCAGGTTGAGGATTTTTCCTTTCGGAATCGCGTAGGCTTCGGAGCGGGAGGCGCCGAAGTCATCCGTGTTGTTCGCCGACCCGACGGTGTAGGGCGTGAAGCCGGACTCCAGGGAGATTTTCGGCATATCATAGATGTCCCCGCGCCTGAGGGTAAGGGCGTTCGCGAGGACGCTCTTCGAGTCGGCTATCACGGCGGACTGTGCGTCGAGCAGACAGGTGGAGAGGCACTTGGCGGGATAGTCGCCGGTCGGGACGGGGATGTAGAAAACCAGATCCTGCTCGACGGCGGTGGGCGAGGACAGGCGGATGGTGACGGCGTCTCCGTCAAGTCCGGCCCGCGTATTGCTGATCTGGATGTCGCTTGCGGATGTCCCGCCGACCGTGACCGTACCGGTCAGATGGATGTTTCCGGCATTGCTGAGATTCAGGCGGAGGGCCTGGGTACCGGCCGGAACGTTCCCGTAGGTGATTTTCAGCAGGGCGGCGGCGTGCCGGAAATAAAATTTGGTGTTGCTGCCGGCGTCCGGCGTACCGACCATCAAGTTGTTGGTGACTCCGACGGTATAGGTATAGGCGGAGGGCAGGGTGAGTTGAAAGGAGTTCGTCGCGGTGAAAGTCCCGTTCTGGGCAGGCGAAACGGCCACGAGCAGGCTCGGAACGGTCCCGCTGAAAGTCTTGGAGAAAAGCCCCTCGGCTGCATCCTCGCAGGTGAAGGTCTCGAATTTGCCCTTGTCCGTACCGACCGAAATGGTCTCTCCGTCTTTCCAGGCAAAGTTGTTTTCGTCCGTGAGGGCGCTCTTGGCACCGGACTCGATGATTGCTTGGATGCTCACTTTGCCGCCGCCCGTTTCCTGCTTGGAACCGGATTCGGCGGCAAAGGATTCATCCTGGATGTTTTCCTTGGAGCAACCGCAGAGAAGGGCTGCAAGGGCGATGAATGCGTATGACAGTTGCTTTTTCATTTCGGTTGTTCCCGGATAAGAAGGTTACTGGACTTTCTTGCCCCAGAGGGTTGCATCGTTCGCTTTGTCAATTCCGGCATAGACGACCGTCTTTACACGGGGACTGGCTTCCCAGTCCGCTTCGTGGGCGACGACGACGATGACGGCGGTGCCGCCGGCGGGCGTAATGGTCAGGAACTGCTTCCCGGCATCGAAGGACCAGGTACCGCTGATGGCGGCGCCGGCCTTGTTGTAACCGGTGAAGGTCTTGTCAGCCTTGAACTCCCATTCCTTGGAAGTCCGCATCTGGGCGTTCTGCAGGTCGGTCGCAGGGAGGCTTGAGTCGGGACGGGTGTAGTACAGGTGGATGTGCTCCCAGGTACCGGCAATCTCGGACTCGCTGACCGCTTTCTTGGAAAGACCGGCATAGCGCTCGGGAAGGGAAATCGGCCAGAGGTCGTCCGGGGTGTCGGCCGTGGCGGGCGCCCAGACGATGCGGCGTATGTGACCGGTCATCAGCGCGTTGGAGGAAGCGTTGCCGTTCACACCGACGGGCAGGCGGCCCTGCGAGCAGTAGAACCAGTCGCCGGTACCTTCCTGCTGGAAGACGCAGCAGTGGGAGATGCCAACCCAGCCGTACCCCTTGGAGAATTTGTAGGGATGGGTGACGATGGGGTAGGCGTCCCCGCCGACATTGGTCAGGTCCGTACCTTTGAGATCGACGAAGGGACCGTTGATGCTCTGGCTGCGACAGACACGGGTGTTGTAGGGGATATCCAGACCGTCATAGGCCATAAAGAGGTAGTAGTAGCCGTCCTTATAGACGATTTCCGGAGCCTCGCTGCCCTGCCATCTGGCCCAGGAGCCGCTGGCGACGCGGGTGGCGATGCGCGTGCCGTAGTTGGGGTTGTTGCCCCAGGGGTCGCCCAGACCTTTGAACTTTCCGTTTTCGTCATAGGCATTGACGGGCAGACCGGTGGCGGGATTGATTTCCAGTTGGGCGAAGCCGCTGTGCCAGGAACCGTAGATCAGCCAGTGCTTGCCGTCCTTGTCCACGATGTAGGTGGGGTCGATGGCATTGAAGCGGAAGTAGGCGCTACCGTAGTCTCCGTTCCAATTGGCACGGCCGTAACTGTCGCGGGCCTTGTCGGAGGAGGAGCAGACGACGAAGCCCTTGTCCACCCAGGAGTCGGAAGGGTCCGTGCTCTCGCACACGCCGATGAAGGCGCGTTCCGTCCAACTGCCGTCGAAATTCGCTTCGGTGGAAGCCTTGCCGGTCTTGATGTAGTTGTCCACGATGATGCTGTAGTACATACGCATCGTGGGCACACCGTTCACATCCACCACACGGATGACAGGAGCCCAGTATCCGTAGTTGGGTGTCTCGATGGGGGCCAGATTCATCCTTGAGCGGATGGAGTTGAGCGAGTCGGTCACCCAGGCGGGAGCCTCGTTCATCGGACCATAGATGTGGGTCCAACTGACCAGGTCCCTCGAGCGTTTGCCTTGGAAATGTTTGCCGACGGAAGCCTTTTCATGCTCGTTGCCGTAGGAGGCGTCCGTGCCGAACATATAGTAGTAGCCGTTATACCAGGCGATGGACGGATCGTGTACGTTGGCCAGGTTCCAGTACATGTGGCTGTTCCACGAAGAGATGCTGCCGTAGTCGTCATCATCCGTGGGAATGCCGTACTCGTTGAAAGACGTGGTGCCGTCCGCTTTGGTCATGATGCCCACTCCTTCGTCTTTCTGACAGGAGGCCGCCAGCAGGAGCGTGGCGCCGAGGGCGGGAATAATGTATTTGGTAATACGCATAATCTTTGTCTTTAAACATTTAGTTCAAACTGGTGACGGGACGGATGGTCCAGCCGTTGGCTTTGAACCAGACCGAGTTGTCGATGTTGTCGTTGGCGGAGTTCCCCTTGATGTTGGGGTTCTCGTTGCGGACTCCGATGAAAATCGGGAAATACTCGTGCCCGGCTGCATAGTAGGATGTGTAGGAGTCGTCCGTTGCAGCGGGGGCGGCGCCGCCTTTGGCGTTGAGGTTGGCCGTCGTGATGACCTTCGGGGATTCCTTGTTGTACTCTTCCAGGACATAGCGGCTGTGTGCGGCAATCTGCTGCAGACGTTCGGTGTCATAGAAGAATCCCCAGCGGATGAGGTCGATGCCGCGGCCGTTTTCGCAGCCGAATTCCTTCGGACGCTCGACATTGGCAATCTGCTCGAAGAGTTTGTCGGCGGTATCGAATCTGGCTGCATCCAGGTCGGCGAGGGCGACGCGGTTGCGCACCTTATTGATATAAGGTATCGCACTGGCAGGGCCTTCTGTCTCGTTGACGCATTCGGCATAGCGGAGCAACACGTCGGAGTAGCGCATCAGGCGGATATTGATACCGCAGTGCAGGCCGGTGACGACGGTCTTGTACAGGCCGGTACGGGCGTTGGTCCACTTGGCGACGGGAATGCCGCCGTTGTCGTTGTTGGTGCGGACGGTGGCGAGCACGGCGACGTCGCTGGTGATTTTCCGCGTATAGATTTCATTCTTGCGGGGATCGCCGTTGGGATAGGCGGCCGTGTGGGCGTCGGTGTATGTGGCGTATTCCGGCTCATAGGTCGCAGCCGTCCAGTAAAGGCGGGGATCCAGGCGGCCGTCCGTGCAGGTCTCGGCCTTGTACAGGTTATAGAGCCAGTTGGACATCGAGACATCTCCCCAGCCGCCAAAACTGCCGGGCCCGAAGTTGGATTCGAGGGCGTGTCCCTGGGTGGCGTTGGAGGAAATGTTCACGGGCGTCCACTCTTCATCGCTGCCGCCGGTGCCGTAGTCCATGAACTGGACCTCAAAAAGGCTCTCGGCGTTGTTCTCATAGGCGCTGCCTTCCTGGAAGTTGGCACCGTAGTCGGCCATCAGTTCGTAATGTCCGTACAGTTCGTTGCCGCCGTCATCCGTGTTCATCAGGTCTTTGAGCACGGCCTGGGCTTCGGCGAATTTGTGGCGGAACATCAGGGCGCGGGCGTAGTAGCCGGCGGCGGCTCCGCAGGTGGCGCGGCCTTTGGCCCATTCGCCGCCCTTGTCCCGTTTGGGAAGCAGGGTCATCGCTTCCTGAAGGTCAAGTTCAATCCGGTCAAACGCTTCGTCAATGGAGACATTCTTGGCAAAGATGGTCTCCAGGGAACCATACTGGGAATAGTCCGTGAACAGGGGAATCATCTGGTAGTAGGTCGCCATCGTGTACCAGGCCAGGGACCGCAGGAAGAGGACCTCTCCGCGCATATACTTGTAACTGTCCTTGGCCGTGTTGACTTTGTCCAGCAGAGACAGCACATAGTTGCAGCGGTTGACTACATGGGAGCAGTCACGCCAGATCCACAGGTCGGTGGTCTCAATGGTGCCGCCGGAGTTGAGGTGGTCGGCCGGCAGGTACCATGCGTTCTGGGCGTTCCAGGCTTCGTCACCGCGCACGACATCGTGCATATAGCCTACACGGGCGAATGTTCCCTCCAGCCGGATGCGGTTGTAGCAGGCGATGACGGCTTCCTGGATTTCGGCTTCGGTCTTGCCGAAGTCGAGCGTTGACTGGTTGTTGGTGTTCTTGACGGAGAGGTACTTGTCACAAGATACCAGCGAGCCGAGCACCAGGGCAACTGAGAATATCGTCGTTATCTTTTTCATAATACTTAGCATTTTCATTTGTGACATCTTAGAAGGAAATGTTCAGACCCGCCATCACCGTGAGAGGTGCAGGGTAGGAGCAATAGTTGAAGCCCGGGGTGAACACGCCACCTGCAAAGTCAATGTTGTAGCCTTTGTAAGCGGTGATGGTCGCCAGGTTCTGTCCGGAGAGATAGACGCGGGCGCCGCTGACAAAGATCTTTTCAAACCACTTCTCGGGGAAGTTGTAGCCGAGTTCCACATTGGCGATTTTCCAGTAGGCGCCGTTCTGGAGGAAACGGGAAGAGAAGTTGTCGTTGCTGTTCGTGCCGTCCGCCGTGTTGGCTACGCGGGGCACTGTCGTGTTCGGGTTGGAAGGCGTCCAGGCATTGACGAGGTCGCGGCTTTTGTTGGTGATGCCGTAGGAGCTGTGCAGGGCCTGGTCCACATAGTCCACCAGTTTGTGGCCGGCGGCACCATAGGTGGAAATGGTCAGGTCGATGCCTTTCCACTCGAAGCGCGCGCTCAGACCGAACTGGACCTTCGGCATGCCGCTGCCGAGGAAGGTGCGGTCGTCGGCCGTGATCTGGCCGTCGTTG